>JANYCH010000298.1 GCA_025360395.1 Cytophagales bacterium
AGTTCTTTGGCTGTTTTGTATGGCTTGTCAGACAATAAACTGATTAACCTTAAAACACGGCGTAGTTTGGTTTGCTCTATCATAAAAATAAGGTCAAAAAAAGTATTACTGTAGATCTTATTCCATAGTAATTAAATGTAAACATCTACAATATAAAACTTTTATGAAATTATATTTAAGAATACATAAATTTTTGTTGAAAAAATTGCCTTTGTCCCGGAGTGTTAATTAGGGTAGCTTATCCTCAAAAGAGCCTATTTTTAATTAAGCTAAGGTAGCCGCCCTTGCATACCGCCTGTATGGATTGCCAGGATTTTACTTCCTTTTTTAAAAAAGCCTTTTTTTGCCAAATCAATAATTCCGTACATCATTTTACCGGTGTAAACCTGTTCCAGCGGAATTTGGGTTAATTTCTCAAACTGAAGTATGAAATTCAATAATTCCGCGTTGTATTTGGCATAGCCACCAAAATGATAACCTGATACAAGACTGTAGGATTTTTTTAACTCCTCTGATCTTAGTCCTGATTCTATATTCAGGATAATAGACTTTTCCGCACCTTTTAAAACAGGAAAACCAATAATCTTTGAACGAAGTTTTTCAGCATTTAGCATGCCGCCTAGCGTGGTTCCTGTGCCACAGGGTACACAAACAAAATCTGGTTGAAAATCTAAATCCGTCAGGATTTCTTCACAACCCTTTTTTGCTAATTCATTTTCTCCGCCTTCTGGTATGTAAAGGAAGTTTGGATGAAAATTAACAAGGTCAATTATTTCCCTGGATAGTAATTTTTTTCTGTATTCGGTCCGGCTAAAGTAATAAAGCTTCATGCCCAATTCTTCACACAACCGTAGCGTGCCAGATAATGAAGCTGGTTTTTCTCCTCTCACAATACCGATAGTATGGAAACCAAAATGATCGCCCGCAACGGCAACAGCATGTAAATGATTTGAAAAGGCACCGCCCAGGGTTATAATACCATCCTTATCTGAAGTTTTAAGGTTAATTATGTTGTATTTTAATTTTCGCCATTTATTTCCTGATATTCCTGGGTGGAGCAGATCGTCCCGCTTAATGAAAAGCTGAAGTTCTGCTTCGGATATTTCTGGCAAGAAAACTTTTTGTAGTGGTGAATTAGATGAGAAAAAGAGTAACGGGTCCATTGTATTATTAAATCAGTTTCCCAACAATCAATTCTATCTCCTTACTCGAAAAATAGACTTGGTCAGTTTTCAGTAAATGATCGGAATATGTATCAATATTATTCACAGGCTCAAATGTTTCCCATACTGAACGACATTCTAAAAGCTGATATTGGCCTTCTTCAACATTGTAAACTAGTATTGGTTTGATCAGGGCTTTTGGCAAATTGTTACAATACAAAAATACCGGATGGTCAAAAAGATCATAACGGCTTAATTCATGGACCATATTTGCCTGAAAATATTCATAATTATAATATTTGGTTTCAATTTTATGTTTCGACAATTCCGCCTGTAGTACCTTGAGTTTAGCTTGTATTATAGGGAACAGATCGTGGTCATTTGAAAACTGAGAAATTGAAATCCATTTTTTTAAAACAAAAGAAAAAAAGTGTAGGTCTTTTGTGCCAATACTGAGTTTATAATCAAACGCTTTGTAGCCTGGGACAAAATACCCTGGATAAAAGTATTCTAACCCTAGATTTTTGCAGTATTGTATTTTAGAATAAATGAGGAATTTTCCCAAACTATACTTTTTATAATCCGGATGGTAAAAACTGGATATTCCCTCTGCTGCAGTTTTCCCAATATCAAAAAAACCGGCTGCTATTAGTTTATTACCGTCATAAACACAAATTTCATGTGTGTCATAAACTGTTTCCGAATTAGAATTGCTCCCCAATAACTGTTGATGAATAGATTCTGAGGCATCAAAAGAAACAGACTGCCTGTAAAGGGCAAATAAGTCTTCTTTTTTTTGATTTATATCACATTTATTAAATTCAACCCTAAAGGAAGAATTTAATTTCAGGAGTTTTCTAAAGGTAGGATCAGGTGAATAATGGTTCAATTCTACTCTGAGCCATATAGCACTATAAAATTGATTTTTGAAATTGAGAAAATTAGTTGTAAAAACTGCCTGCCCCATTCTAAACCATCCCTTTGAAAGATAATCGTCTAACTCTTCCGGGTGCAAACTTAAAGGTGTATTAACTTTAGCGTACATTTTTTAGTACCTGAGTACTTAGTATTGAAATTATTTCTGAACCTGGCATCTGCTATTCTTAAATTATTTCTTAAAAATGAAGAATACAGCCAGGACCAAAAAGATAAAACCAATAAGGTGGTTAAGGTTTAATTTATCTGTTTTGAAAATGTATACCGCAAAAAGAGTAAAAACTGTTAACGAAATAACTTCCTGGATCACTTTAAGCTGGAACATAGAAAACGGCCCACCATTTTCATTAAATCCTATTTTGTTGGCCGGTACCTGGAAAATATACTCAAAGAAGGCCAATCCCCAGGAAATAAAGATCACTCCAATTAGTCCGACCGATTGCAGCCAGCTTATCTTCTTAAATTCCAGATGTCCATACCAGGCCAGGGTCATAAAAACATTGGAAAGCAAAAGAAGCAAAACTGTATATAAACCTTTCATTCACCTTTTTTAAATAAGCCTGCAACCCAAAACACGACTCTTGATAATGTGGATGATATAAACATCAGCACAATCATCAAAAGTGAAAAGGCAGCTAAAACAGGATAAAAAAGGATGAACATTCCATTCCAGATAATCCAAACCACTTTATTCTGGGGTTTCTTTTCAATATTATGGTCAAAATGTTCTTCATCGTGATGGTGGTCGTGGCTCATTATTTTATTTTTTAGAAGAAAGACATTCAATAAACAATCTCATGTAAGCAGGTAGATCTGGCGGCCGTTGCGCAGAAATGATGTGGCCATCCACAACAGCTGGTTCATCAATCCAGATTGCACCAGCATTTTCCATATCGTCTTTTATACCGGGTGTGCTGGTAACTTTTACCCCCTTTAATATTTTAGCAGAAATAAGCACCCATCCGGCATGACAAATTTGGCCTATTGGTTTTTGTCTTTCGTGCATTTGTTTCACAATATCTATCACTTCCGGAAACCGCCTGAGCTTGTCAGGTGCCCAACCTCCCGGAACTAACAGAGCATCATAGTCTTTAGGGTTTACATAGGCGAAAGAAACATTGCTGGTATGAGGAACGCCATATTTTCCTATATAGGTTTCATTTGCTTTCTCACCTGCCATTATAACCGTTGCCCCTTCCTCGATAAGGCGGTAATAAGGGTACAATAGTTCAAGGTCTTCGCAATCGTGATGGATAAGACTTAATATTTTTTTACCTTTTAGTTTCATATTTCCAAGGTAAAGATAAGGTTTCGGGTTTTCAAACTAATTTTACTTAATGAAATTGTCACACATTGCCGCTTTGCTTAAAAAAGATCTATTAATTGAATGGAGAATGCGCTCTTCTTTTCAGGGAATGTTGCTTTATGTGATCTGCACTATTTTTGTTTGTTACCTTAGTTTTAAACTCCGTTCCGGTCAGCTAAGTGTACCAACCTGGAACGCTCTTTTCTGGATCATCCTTTTATTTGTTGCAACCACAGCCATTTCCAAAAGCTTTCACCAGGAAAGCACCCAGCGAGAGCTATATTATCGGTTCTTATGTTTGCCCGAAGAAATTATCGTTTCTAAAATCATTTATAATGCACTAATAGTTAGTTCCTTGTCTATGCTTTGCATCATTTTTTATTCACTGGTTTTAGGAAACCCGGTTCAGGACATGGGCCTTTTTGTCCTGAACCTTATACTGGGGGCAACGGGATTTTCATCCACTCTCACCATGGTTTCAGGGATCACGCAAAAGGCTGGAAACAATACCACCTTAATGGCCATCTTAAGTTTTCCTATCATATTGCCACTGTTGCTAATGCTTATAAAAGTATCAAGAAATGCCATTGATGGACTTACCTGGAACGATAGTCAGGATGAGCTTTTAATTTTAACTTCTCTTAACGGAATTGTACTTGCCTGCTCTTATATTCTTTTCCCGTATTTGTGGAGAAGTTAGTACTGAGTACTTAGTATTGAGTATTTAGACTGCTGTATGCATTTTAGAAAGGGCCCTGGAATAAATGGCGTTAAGAATTTTTTTGGGAGCAGTGGAAAAAGAAAGACTGGCTGCCCGATAGCCGATCTTCCAGGTTCTTTTAACTTGCCTATTCGCAGAATTTCGTGCGGAGAAAAAGAAATTTAGCCATTTGTTCCACCGCCTTGACTTTTTTCTATTTTTTGGTCAGGCAAAAAGTAGCGTGAGGAATGGTCGAAGCCTGATTACTTGCTCTGACCTTCAAATGTCCCTCGCCTTACCATCCTGAAGTGTAAGGAATTTGGCGATTTATAATTTACTTACAACTTTAGACTTTATCACAACTCCATCTGAGACAACTGTCAACTAAAATTTCTATTTTGTCCTTATCTTTAGCTGAAGTTTTTTAAAGAAGACAATAATTGGCATCGCATATTTATGGAATTGATTTCGGGACCAGCAATTCTGTTCTGGCTATTTTAAATAAGGAAACAGGAGCCATCACTAAATCTTTTAGCGAAAGTTCCCTTATTTATTTTCAGGATAACGAACATTTTTTTATTGGTAAGCAAGCCATTGAGCAGTACCTCCTGAATAACATGCGGGGTAGGTTGTTAAAATCTGTTAAAACCCTGCTTCCTCAATCATCTTTTACGTTTACCATCATTTTTGGAAAAAAATATTCAGCTGAAGACCTGGTTTGTTTAATACTCAAACTTTTAAAAAGCCAGGCTGACGAGTTTGCAGGAGAAGATGTAAAAGAAGTAGTTTTAGGCCGCCCGGTGGTTTTTTCAGAGGACCCTTTAAAAGACAAACTTGCCCAGGATAGACTCTTAAAAGCTGCAAAGATGGCTGGGTTTGAAAAAATACACTTTCAATACGAACCTATAGCGGCTGGTTTCCTTTATGAACAATCTTTGACCAAACCCGAGCTCGTTTTGATTGGGGATTTTGGAGGGGGGACTTCTGACTTTACCCTTATGCAACTGGGTAAAAAAAGTACAGGAAAAGATGACAGAAAAGATGATATTATAAAAACGGGTGGTATTCATATTGGCGGGGATGATATGGATTCAGCCATTATGTGGCATAAACTGGTTAAATATTTTGGTCATGGCCTTCAATACAAGTCTTTTGATAAGATGCTGGAAATGCCTGTGCATATTTTTGTTACACTTTGCGAGTGGGACCAGATGGGTTTTTTAAAAGATGGCAAAATCCGAAAGCAGTTAGAAAGTTATTATTTCTGGACAGATAAAAATCCGGCAATTTTAAGGCTCATGAACCTTATTGATTACAATTTGGGCTTTTCTTTATTCCAGCATATTGAAAAATCTAAAATTAAACTTTCATCCGGAAATGCTGCAACAATTGCTTTTAACGAAAGGGATATACATATTGAAGAAGAATTAAGTTTACCAGTATTTGAACAAATGATTACCAAGGAAATTAACAGGACGGAAAACTACATTTTGAATTTTTTCGAAAAGCAAAACGTCCGGATGAACCAGGTAAGTAATGTTTTTTTAACAGGAGGTACATCCTCGATCCCAGCGATAAGAAAAATTTTTGAAAAGCACTTTACTACGGAAAAAATTCACGGTGGGGATAATTTTAATAGCGTGGCCCTGGGACTTGCATTAAGCTATATTTATCTTGAAGATTAGCTTGATTAACCACATTGACCAACGGGAATTTAGATTTTAAATAATACTGTTTGCCCCATTGTTGAACACTTTTATTTGATTGTCGTAAACAAGATCCAGCGATTAAGTGAAAAAGCTGTCTTTCAGATTACCTTTTACATTTTTGACGTATATAATGGAATAATTCAAATATTATATTGTACTTTGTGTGGCATTTGTGATAGTCTCATCAAATGTGATTTTTGTTGTCTATCTCTAACTAAATAAATTATAAAAAAAATGGAGCGTTTTCGCTCTTTTAATGCTGACTAAAAGATAATGGTCCTAAAAATCATAATATTATGATCAATCCTATGCGTAAACTTATACTGTTTATTACTGCAATATTGTTTGCAGGTGCGGGTGCATTTGCACAATTAGTTGTTAATACCAATGATGCAGGTGGGGGCTCTTTACGGCAAGCTATTCAAAATTCGCTTGGTACAGGTGGTACCATTACATTTAATATACCAGGTCCTGGACCATATATAATAAACTTGGCTACTCCTCTGGCTTTTAATTTTGGATCTGGAGCCTTAATTGTAGATGCAACTACCCAACTAGGATATACTGCAGGCAACCCGAATGTGATAATAAAAGGAGATGGCCTAATTGATGGTATACAAGTAAATAGATCAAATGTTACCATTCGAGGTTTGGTGTTGCAGAACTTCAAAAACGGATACAATCAGACATTTGGAGGCTCAAATTTAATAGATGGCTGTTGGATTGGTGTGAACAATACTGGAACAGCTTCTTCAAATGACATTTCAGACAATGGGATTTTCATTAACAGTAATTCCGGAAATAATAACGTTACTATTAACAACTCTTTAATTTCAGGTTGCGGAAAGGTTGGTATTTATTTTAAAGGAGCACAGAATGGCTCTGTAGTATCTAATTCTTTAATTGGGACAGATAAGACTGGAACACTTCCTATTCAAAATGGCGCAATACTTGATGCCGAAAATTTCCATGGAATATTGATAGAAGAAACTCCCGGGGTTCAGATTATGTCTAATGTTATATCAGCTAATGCCAGTGGAGGTATAGATATCAAGGGGGGAAACAGTGGCGGTTCGGTTATAAAAGGTAATAAAATAGGTACAGATATTACAGGAAATAAACCTTTAGGGAATAATACATTTGGTGTTAGAATCAAAGATTCAGATAATCATACTATAGGTGGTGTGGGGGCAACTAACCGCAATATCATTTCGGCTAATGGTAATGAAAAATACAGATTTTATGCTTATTCAAAAGGAGCTCCTAATGAAGTAGACTGGTACAATTCATGTGGTATCTACTTTGGACATTCAAGCAACAACAAAATATTAAATAATTACATCGGCGTAAATGCGAGTGGAAACAGTTCCAAAGATGTGAATGATTATGATCTGGGCAATTTCTATTGTGGGATCAAAATTGAAGACCGTTCAGCAAATACCATCATTCAGGATAATAATGTTTCGGGAAATGGATTCAGGTCTTTTGAACAATATGCTTTAATAACTTATCCTACTAACAATGGTGGAGAAACTATGAAGGGCCATGGTATTTTAATAAAAGATGCTTTAACCTTAGGAAATGTTGTTACAGGTAACTATGTTGGTATTGGAGCAGACGGTTCAACCAAAATAGGTAACAAACAAGACGGGATATCTATTCAGGGAGCAACTGGAACAATAATTGGAGGTAACACAGCAGCGTTAAGAAATGTCATAAGTGGCAATGTATGGGGTATAACTATTTCGTCTAATTATTACAATTCACAAAGTTCAGACATTAAGATTTTTGGAAATTATATTGGTACTGATGCAACAGGAACTTTAGCTATTGGGAATTTGGAAGGTGGAATAGATGTATTACACTACACAAAAGGTACAATTATCGGGGGAACCGCTGCTGGGCAAAGAAACGTCATATCAGGGAATGGATCGGGAATATCACTTCTGGGGAACTCGCCTGCGGGAGGTTTAATCGATGCAGATAAAGGAAAGTCGTCCTATAATGCAGTAGTTTATGGAAACTACATCGGATATGCTGCAGACGGCATCACACCCATGCCCAATTTGGGAAATGGCCTTATTTTGTCAGAAAAAGCAAACAATAACACAATCGGAGGTACAGCCGTAGGACAGGCAAATAGAATAGCGAATAATATTGGCCATGGTATCTATTCAAACACTGGAACTTCTAATACTATAAGTGGAAATATAATAACCAGTAATACTTTGACTGGAATATTTTTCGATGGTGCATCGACAAACACGGTTAGTTCAAATCAGATTATTTCTAATAAATCGCATGGAATTAATTTAGCTTCCTCCAGCAACGGAAACAGCTTTTGGGGGAATACAATAGGTGATTTAACCGTTGTTGCGAAGGGCAATATTGGCGATGGTATAAACATTTCTAATAGTTCAAACAACATTATTGGTGGTGTAAATCCTGGGGAAGGTAATACTATAGCCATCAACACTGGTAATGGGATTTCAATTATAGGCGCTACTTCAAGCAACAATTCAATGCACCGAAATATAATATCCTGTAATGGTGGCAGAGGAATTGAATTAAATGGTGTTGCCAATGGAAATTACGCTGCACCTACTTATTCTGGTAGTGAAACGGCTTTGGTTGTGACTGGGCCAGCCGGTTCGTTTATAGAATTATATAGTTTAGATGGTTGCAATAACTGCTCAGGTACAGATTTAAATAAACTTCAGGGCAAAACTTTCATAACTTCAGGACCAAGTCCCTTAAGTTATTCAGGCACCACCGGAGTAAAATATACAGCAACAGCTTCAGCCGGAAATACCACAGCAGCCCACAAAACCTCAGAATTTTCTGATTGTTATAGCCTTTGTACTTCGCCAATATTAAATAAAGCAGTATCCGGAAGTACGGTCTGTCAGAATGTAGATGGAACGGTAACGATTAACAATCCGGAACCATTAAGATATGATGCCTTAATTGGAGGTATAAGTGTGGCGAATGGTATAGGGGCCGGTGCTGCATTGGTTTTAACCATTCCGAAAGCAGCACTTGGAAATGCCACTAAAACTGTAACTTTCACGGCCACTTCTAATGGCGGAGGTTGTCTACCTAAAACTTTAACAAATAATACACAGGTAATTGTTAATCCGCCTGTGAATATTAATTTATTAGTGAAAGGGGACACAATTTGTTCTGGAGTAAATGCAGAGGTAACAATTCTGGCTTCAGAAGCGATTTCATATCAGGCCATTATAGGTGGCAACCCGGTAGGTAACCCCGTTAACGGGCCAAACGATATAATATTAATCATACCCGAAAATAAATTAACAACTGGCAATAATGTAGTTTCTTTTGAAGCAACACCTATTGGAGGTGGTTGCTTGCCAGTGCCATTAAATAACAAAGCAACTGTGATTTTAAACCCTGCCTTTAATTCAAACCTGGCGGTAGTAGGAGATACTGTTTGTGCAGGCACACCTGCAAAGGTCATCATTAAAGCAGCCCAAAACCTGAATTATAAGGCTATTTTAAATTCTCAGCAAGTAGGAGCTGGAAAAGGGATTTCACCTAATGACCTAACTATTACAATCCCATCTGCAAGTCTTGTAGTGGGAAATAACTTAGTTTCTTTTACCGGACAATTTGACGGAAATAATTGCCCGGTGGTTGATTTGACTAACAAAGCATTAGTAATTTTAAACCCAGGTGTTAAGACAGACCTGAATGTTACCGGCGATACTGTTTGTCAGGGAAATCCTGCTACGGTTACAATCTTTGCTACTCAAAATATTTTATACACTGCTTATAAAAATAATTTACCAATTGGCTCCAGTCAGGGTGTTAGTCCGGGCAATACCACTATTACCATTCCAGGTGCAAATCTGGCTGTAGGCACTAATATCATAAATTTCAAAGGACAGTTTAAAGGTGATGGATGTCCGGCAACCGATCTTGATAATTCTGCGACCGTTATCATGAACACACCTCCTAAAACAGATTCTGATGTCCAGACAAATACTCCGATATGTTTTGGCCAGCAGGGAACTTTAACTGTGATAACAGCAGAAAAGGGGAAATTCTACCAGGTTATAGATCAGAATAATAAAATAGTAAGTGATAAGATAGAAAGTACAGTTAATGGTTCATTGCTTATTAATCTATATTCTCTTGCAGTAAATACCTACACTTTAACTGTCAACGCTTCAGTTCCTGGTTGTAACGGAATTTTTAAATTGACTAAAACTGCACCATTTACGGTTAATCCTGGATTAAACAGTGCCTTGTCAATTACTTATAAAGATACCATTTGCCTCGGTGAGAGAGATACCATCACCATCCTTAATTCTCAGTTAAATGTTGAATATCAGGCCTTCAATAATGCAGGGAATGCTTCTTTGAGTGGAAAAGTTATTGGTACCGGAGGAACAATCAGGGTGCCTTTATTACCTCTAGCTGGTGGGAATACGGTTGTTTACTTCAATGCTGTGATTGGCGGTTGTGGTTCAGTACGTCTTGGAAATACTGCCAAGATCTTTGTGAACACAGACGTGAAAAAGAATTTAGGTGCAACAGCAACTTCACCCATTTGTTTGGGCGAGACAGCGATTGTAACAATTGTAGGAGCTGAAAAAGATAAATACTACCAGGTATTTGAAAATAAAAAAGCAGTCTCTGCTAAGGTGCCGGGAAATAACGGGACAATAACCATAGATGTTCCAAACCTAATTGTAGGTGACCATAAATTCACGATTAACGTCACTGTGCCTGGATGCAAAAGCGATACTTTATTGCAAAATCCAGTTACGAAAGTCAACAGTGCCCCTGATTCTACCTTAAAGGTGGGTACAAACGGACCTGTTTGTGATGGTAACCAGGCTGAGTTTTACATCTTCAAATCTCAATTAGGTAAAAAGTATGAAATATTTAACGGGGCCACTTCAGTTAGCCTGCAAAAGGACGGAAATGGTGATACCCTTAGAATCCCTCTTGTTAACCTGATCCCAGGCACTTATATTTTAACTGCGAAAGCGACTTCTGCCGGTTGTACAAAATCTGTTGACTTAACTGAGAAAGGAACTATTACCATTAATAAAAACCCATCAAAAACTTTAAAAGCAACTGTTAACGGACCTGTTTGTTTGGGAAACCCTGCTGAGGTAACTGTCTTGGCAGCTGAAGACGGCAAGTTTTATGAAGTATTTTATAAAGGTAAATCTATCAGCGCCTCGGCTAAAGGCACTGGTGCAGATTTAAAAATTCCAATTGTTACTACTACCCTTCCAGCCGGATTAAACCCGCTCTCTATTGGCATCAGCGTTCCTGGTTGCTTACCCGATACTCTGACAGAAAAGCCTGTACTGGAAATAAACAGCAAAGCTTCAGATTCACTTTTAGTAACTGCGGTTACGTCGCCTATTTGTGTTGGGACAGATGGTGCCGTAAGGATTACCGGAATCCAACCTAAAGTAAGCTACCAGGCCTATATCGGTATTGATTCTGTAAGCCTGACTCTAACAGGACCAGGACCAGACCTTATTTTGCCAATACCTTCAAATAAGCTATTTCCAGGTCTGAACAACATTTCTGTTAAAGCATATATTAAGGGTTGTACAGTAAGCGACTTAAGAGATACAGCTGGTATCAAGGTTAACCCAAACCCAAAACTTGACCTTGCCATTTCTGTAGACCCCAGCACTATTTGTAAAGGTGGAGAAAGCATACTCACAATTGCAACCTCTGAGTCTGGTGTTACCTATCAGGCGGTTTCAGGTCAGCCACCTGTTACCGTAAGTAATGCAGAATTAAGTACCGGTGGGGAAGTAAAACTGACAGTATTTGGCTTGCCTGAAGGAGTTAACATAGTGGGTGTAGAAGCTTCGGTTCAAGGTTGTGTAAAGAAAAACCTGGATTCAACCGTTTCTATTTTGGTAAATAAAGGTCCCAAACTTGATTATGCAGTTACCGGTTCTACAGTTTGTATTGGCGACAGTGGTAAATTGACAATCAGTGGAAGTGAGCCAGGTGTTGTGTACGAGGCTTTTGAAAAAACCTCTAATGGTTCAGTAAGCAGAAAAATTATAGGAACCGGAAATGCTATAGAAATTACCCTTAAGCCAAGCAAAAACTCTCTTGATACCATAATAGTAAAAGCAGAAGTAGCAGGTTGCGGAATTGTAAGGTTA
>JANYCH010000037.1 GCA_025360395.1 Cytophagales bacterium
GCTTTTACATCGTGGTTGGTAACCTTTTCCTTTTCCTTAATATTTTGTGCATCTGTTTCTGAAAACTCAGAGGCAATCTTTCTCAATTGTTCAAAATGCTTTGGATCCACACTTTCTAACTGAGGAAGATGAATTTTACAAAGGGCGATAAAATATTCTATTTCTACCGTAACCCTATATTTAATAAGGCCAAATTCAGAAAAATATGGTGCTATCTTTTGGGTGAAACGGCGGTAACGGCCATCTACAGGCGAAATAGCCGTGAGTTCGTTGAGGTTCATTTAAAATTGGGAATAAACAGCAAAGATAGGTGAATTGAAAGAACATTCTAGTTCAATCTAACTCACATGCAACCTAATGGGACCAAAAATCATGCAACATGCATTCTCTGAATATTATCGAGTTCTACCGTTAACTGAAATGTTCCTTCTTCAATATCAAAATCATCTTGTAGTCCAAGCCAGAATTTGGGACTATTCCCAAAATATTTGCTTAGTCTTAATGCAGTATCAGCTGTAACTCTCCTTCTGCCCTTTATAATTTCACTAATTCTAGTTTGTGGGATTGAAAGATCCTTAGACAATTTGTATGCAGATATGTTTAAAGGTTTTAAAAATTCTTCATTTAAAACTTCTCCTGGATGAATATTATTTAATTTTTCCATAATACTAGTGATAATCAATTATTTGGACATCAAATGCATTTCCCTCTACCCATTTAAAAATGATTCGCCATTGATCATTTATCCTAATGCTATAAAGTCCCTTGTAATTCCCAGATAACTTTTCAAGCCTGTTAGAGGGGGGTATTTTTAAATCAAGAATACTTTGTGAGTTATTAAGCATTCTAAGCTTCCTTCGAACAATTTCCTGAATTTCGTTTGGTAATTTTGAAACTCGCTGGCCTTCCCAAATTTTTTCAGTTTCTTTAGAACGAAAACTTTTAATCATACCTTACACGTTACTAACGCCAAAAGTTAGCAAAAAGTTTAATTCCATTAAAAATAAATATTAAGCTTCGTCTGAGCGTTTTTAAAAAACAGGTTCTGAAATATGCTTGATCTTGTCAGAAACCTCCTGCATCAGCCACAAAGGAGTGGATGTCGCACCGCAAATACCCACTTTAGCTGCGCTATCGAACCAGCTACTTTCCAGTTCATCACCATTTTCAATAAAGTAACTTCTTGGATTCACTTCTTTGCAGACTTGGAAAAGAGCTTTTCCATTTGAGCTTTTTTTGCCGCTGACAAAAACTATCACATCATTTTCAGCAGAAAATACTTTTAACTGTGGCTCTCTGTTAGATACCTGCCTGCAAATACTGTCATTGGCATCGAAAACTGAATCGTCGTGAGGATTCTGACCAGTTCTGGCAATTCTTTCTTCAATCAAAGCTTTCATTTTATAAAAGCCGGCTGTACTTTTTGTCGTTTGACTATAGAATGATATAGGTTTAGTGAAATCCAGCGTATCTAAATCTTCTTCAGTTGTAACTATGATGGCATTATTATTAGTTTGTCCGGATATCCCGATAACTTCTGCATGGCCTTTTTGCCCGTAAACAACAACCTGGCCCTGGGTTTCTTTAATTTTATCGTAAGAATGTTTAACCCTGTTTTGTAATTTCAATACAACAGGACAAGAAGCGTCAATAAGTGTGATATTATTTTTTAGTGCAAGCTGGTAAGTTTCAGGAGGTTCGCCATGGGCCCTGATTAGAACTTTGCAATCTGAAAGATTTTCTAAATCCTGTTTAGAAATGATTTTAAGGCCTTTTGCCTGCAACCTTTCTATTTCCATGTTGTTATGAACAATGTCTCCCAGACAATACAATCCCTGGCCATTTTCCATTTCGTCTTCTGCCATTTGAATGGCATATTCTACACCAAAACAATAACCAGAATTGCTATCTATCTTAATTTCCATATTCTCTGATGTGTTGCGCACTAACGCCTCTTTCTGTAAACGGTGGTAGAGAAAAGTTCGTTCTCTGCGTTATCGGAAATAAACATGCCACTTAGAAATTTGCTTATATCAGACGACTCGTAACGGATAGTACCTAATTTCTGAAAATTCCGATACTCTAATGTATTCTGTGCAAACTTATCACTATTCTCAAAATGGCCGCTGATCGCTACATACTTGATAGGAGAAGCAACCAATTTTGCATTTAACTCCAGACTGCTTTTTAATGGGTAAAAAAGGTTCCGGTTTTCAAGTGAACTGAAACATGTGCGGGAATCTCCAATAACGGCACTATCTGCTGGAATCATTTTTTGAATAAACTGTTTTTGGTCTATTCCTGATCTGTTGTTGAAATCAACAAATACATATAAGGCCTGAAGTAAAAAGAAAATCAAATTAATACCCAAAAGTATTGCAATTGGAATATATCGGCCAGCCCTGGCATTGTTAGTAGTGCTGTTTAGTGGAAGAAGACAAAATACAGTTAAATAGAAGAATGGGGCTACCAGGATTATATTGTTCACCCAATCAGGGTCGGCAAAGAAAAAAGAGAGAATTATGCCACAGAACAGAATAATATTTTTAGAATATTCTATTTCATAATACTTCTGGACCAATCCATATATCAATAGTAATATGGTGGTGGCTATCAAAACATAATAAACGAAAGGCACAGACTGATCTATTTCCCAAAAGAAATGAGGAGTCCAGATTTCCAGCAGTGAATTGAATACATTGATATGATAATAAATTGGCCATGGGCAATAAAAAAGAATGACTGAAAGTGGCCAGAACAATAAATGATATGTTTTTACATACTGATGCTTTAAAAGATCCGAGATCGCATTCACTGCCTTAAACAATAATATAAAAGGAATGAACACCACTATTGGAAAATAAGCCAACATGGCCAGGGCCATAAAAAACCCACTTATAAGAGTGCTATAGAATTTATAATCACGATCTAAAATCTCATTTCTTAAAGAAACCAAAAAGAAGAATGCTCCTGTTAAAATCGCCCCATTTGCATGAACAGCCTTATTGAAAATTGGGTCGAAAAACAAGGCAAGGATTAATAGGGCCGAAGCGTTTTTAAAACTTCCATTTTCAAGATGTGTGAAATAAACAAAAACCAATAAGAGCAGAATAAAACCAAAACTTACTCCAACTATCCTATGGGTAAAAAGAATATTGTCAAGATTTGAAATCAGTAATTTATTGGTAAAAATGATTAATGGGCTGTTCTGGATGACTTTTGTTTGAAGAACACCCAGATCCTGGTTTATAAACTCAACCCCCTTTGTATACATTCCGCTTGCAGCAGATGCCATTACAGATTCTTCAAATTCGGGTATTGGGAACCTGCTTAAAGTAAATAAATGAAAGCACAGATAAAGTGGAATGAGTAAAAGTAGTAAATTTCGCACCTGATAATTTTTAGAACAACCGTTAGTTACGGTTTATAAGTCAAAACTACCAATATTATCGCAATTCAAAATACTGAATACTTTACCTGAAATATGGAAACGAAACAAAAAGGGGTTACCACAGAAGGAAAATTAAAAGATATCATCTCTCATGCCAAAGAATATGGCTTTGTTTTTCCTTCAAGTGAAATATATGATGGGTTAGCTGCAGTTTATGATTATGGTCCATTCGGAGTTGAATTAAAAAACAATCTCAAAACCCTCTGGTGGAAAACTATGACCCAGGTGGAAGAAAATATCGTAGGAATTGATGCTGCAATATTCATGCAACCATTAACTTGGAAAGCTTCTGGTCATGTCGACGGATTTAATGACCCTATGATTGACAACAAAGATTCTCAAAAACGTTATCGTGTGGATCATTTGGTTGAAGCCCATGCTGCCAATCTAGAAGAAGCAGGAAAAAAAGCAGCTGCAGATCTCCTGCTGGAAAAAATGAATTCATTTTTAGCAAAAGATAATTTTACAGGACTAAAAGAACTAATCATAGCAGAAAAGATTGTTTGCCAAGTTTCAGGAACAGTTAACTGGTCTGATATCCGTCAATTCAACCTGATGTTCAGTACCAAAATAGGCTCTGTGGCTGAGGAAGCAGATCTTGTGTATTTACGTCCGGAAACAGCGCAGGGAATATTTGTGAACTTTTTAAATGTTCAAAAAACCGGAAGAATGAAAATTCCTTTTGGCATTGCCCAGATAGGTAAAGCTTTCAGGAATGAGATTGTGGCCAGGCAATTCATTTTCCGGATGAGGGAATTTGAGCAAATGGAAATGCAGTTCTTTGTAAGACCAGGCACGGAATTGGATTGGTACCAGAAATGGAAGGATGTAAGGATAAAATGGCATGCAGCCCTGGGTCTTTCTTCTGATAAACTGAAATTTCATAATCATGAAAAGCTAGCCCATTATGCCAATGCAGCAGTAGACATTGAATATGAGTTTCCTTTTGGTTTTAAAGAAATGGAAGGCATTCATTCACGAACTGATTTTGACCTGAAAGCCCATCAGGACCTTTCTGGCAAGAAAATGCAGTATTTTGATTCTGAAATAAACCAGAATTATGTTCCTTATGTAGTTGAAACCTCAGTTGGTGCTGACAGATTATTCCTCGCACACCTTTGCAGTGCATTTACACAGGAAACAACAGGCGAAGGTGAGACTCTCAAAGAAAGGACTTACCTTAAATTCCATCCAGCAATAGCCCCTATAAAAGCGGCTGTATTTCCACTTACCAAAAAAGACGGTTTGCCAGAGAAAGCGAAGGAGATCATTGAATTACTGAAATACGATTTCAATGTGGCATATGAAGAGAAAGATTCTATTGGCAAAAGATACACCCGTCAGGATCTGATCGGCACACCATTTTGCATTGCAGTTGACCATCAAACACTTGAGGATAATACTGTAACAATCAGACACCGGGATACTGCATCTCAGGAAAGAATCCATATTGATGACTTGCATACCAGGATTGGATATGAAACCTCATTCAGGAGAATTTTTGAAAAACTGAAATAGATAAAATTAAATTAGATTTAAAAGAAGTGCTGGCTTTAGTCAGCACTTCTTTTTTGTGGGTTGTAGGGTCCTAAATTTTTATAGCAATTTTTTTTGAATAAATGAAGGGCGGTTTCCTTCACGATTTTTAAGTCTTGCCAAAGACTGATGTTTTTAACATATATCAAATCATAAATAAAACGTTTTTCCCACTCAAGAGAATTTCCTCCATTGACTTGTGCAAGGCCTGTAATACCGGGTTTTACAAAATGTCTTTTTCTTACTTCAGCAGAATATAACAGAAGATATTCCGGTAAAAAAGGACGCGGACCTATAAAACTCATCTCCCCCAATAAAATATTTATTAGCTGGGGCAACTCATCTATTCCTGTACGTCGTATAAATGCACCTAAAGCTGAAGTTCGATCATCATCTGGCAAAAGCTCGCCCACAACGTTAAATCTATTCTTCATTGATCTAAACTTATAAATACGAAATGGTTTCTCATTTTTACCTATCCTAATCTGAGAAAAGATAGGATTAGCCTGGAAGTAAACCCAGAGAAACAGGCAGAAGCACAAACTCAGACAAAGAAATATAGTTAAAAGAAAAAGTGCGAATGAAAAATCCAGCAAAGGTTTAAAAATGCTCCTGTACATATTAAATTCTCACTCCTACTGCAAATTCCCAAAAATCAGCCTTGCCGGCATGGGTTTTCAAAAAATAGCCAAAGTATAAATTTTGAATAGGCATATATTTAAACCCATATCTCTGATAAACAGGAATATCTTCTTTAAAAGGATTGTATAGGTAAAAGGCATTTTGAATCATTATATGGGTTTTCTCTGTCAACACAAATTCATAACCTGCTGTAACTGCAAACCTGTAAATTGAATACGTTCCATTTTTGTATTCGGGAACATTCCTTAAGGTATAATTTAACGACTGGTCCAAACAACCATCCAAACCTGCGACTACAATGCTTTTACGGGTAAATCTTTTGCTAACATAAGTTGTGAGCGTGTAAGCAGGGTAATAAATATCATTTAAAGTGTCTGCCGGAGATTGTCTGAAAGAGAATGAAAGGTTGGCATTGAAATTCCAGCTTTTTATAACCGGTGGCAATTCTCTTTTTACAAAAATTACTCTTTCCGGATTAAAAGTGTAATGTACGCCTGCACCAAAACCTGGTATGTTTATCCCAAAATTGGGTTGGCGCATTGATCCATTGGAGGCGTGGTTAAAGTTTGCTGTAATGAGGGCCGACCAATGAGGTGAAAAGATAAACCGATAATTAATCCCAAATAAGCCAGAAGCACAAAATGGAAGGCTAACCAATACGTTTTCAGGATTTTTATCTTTGTCATAATGAATCGGATAAAAGGCAATACCTGTTCCGATCTTAAAATACAATTCATGCCTTCTACTTTTTAAAGCGAATAAATCAATATAAGGTGTTAAGTGTATGGACTGGCCATAAACTTTAGGGTTGTCCAGATTATAATAGAGCAAATTAAATCCCCACCGGGGAAAATTATGGTATTGGTTCCATGCTTTTCGGCCGTTGGTTTGCCAGCCAAAATTTATTTCCAATCCTTTAGGATATGCATCTGGAAGTCCCTCCAGAGATTTTCTGTGTTTCCAGATCCAGCCCTGGTCAAATGAAGCTGACAGGAACTTTGAATATTTTTCAGGAATTGTTATTGAATCGGGACTATTCTGGGCTTTGACTGAAAGAAAAGAATAGCAAATAAAAAATGCTATTATTAATGGAAACTTCGCTGACATGTTAATGTAATTGGCACAAAAATAAGATTTATCTTATGGCCTAAAATTAAATTTACAATATTTAGGTGATAGAAATATATCCCACATTAACTTCTTCATTTTCTAAATGTCCGGCTTGTGGCTGCCAGCTATCCACTCCGGGAGCTTTAGATTTTTATGGCCAATATCAATGGACCGACATACTATGTAGTTGCTGCGATGAAGAATATTACCATACTTACCCGGTACGGGATAAAAAGGACCCTGATGCTATTGCCTTTACAAAAGACGGCAAAAAAATCTCTTCGGTTGCTGAATCCGGAAAATGGACAGGAAAATATATGGCTGTAGCTCTTAAGAGCAAAAGAGATTATAAGGCTGACTGTAAAATTGAAATAAAGAAGCAAGCATCAAAAGTAGTTTTATATAACCTGATCTATAATTCAGAGAATTCGGTTACTGAAGCCATAAAACTTATAAACAATGCTGAGATGGACAGCATAGTAATCGTCCAGGAAAAACACAGGGATTTAATAAAGCATAACATTTCTGAAATATGGACGGTAAAAGTAAAGAATGGTTCCGATCTAAATTATATTCCTGAATTAAAATCCTTTATTTCGAAACAATTGAGTCGTTTTGAGAAGGTCTTCATTTTTAATTCTGAAAGGATCCCGGAAAAGGGGCCTATCAGTTGGTGGAATAAAATTCTTTTGATAATTAAATCCATTGATAATGCGTCCATTAGATTAGGCAAGAGGGCCTAATCTGGCGTTATGCCATAAACCTTGTCGCATAGGCTCCTGCTCCATCAGTTTTTTGACATGACCAAATAATAAAGCAGCTTGTTCTGGTTGTTGCCTGAGAAAAGAAAGGTCAGTCTTTCCCTTTGCGCCTATTTTATTAAAATCATCTATTCCTACAACTTCATACACCATTGGAGACATTGGAAATAACCTACGTTCAATGATCTTATTTTCAATAAGGCAAACATCATAATTCCTTTTATCAGCTTTGATCAATGAAAATATTTTGTTCAGACTAGCTTGTTCTCCTTCAATTAGTTGAGTAAACTGTTGCTGGTTTACAAGCAGACATCCGGAAATATCATTTTTCAGGTTGAATTTTTTACATTCTTTCAGAATCCCTTCTATAAAAGGAGCAGTGATTTCAGATGTTGCGTAGCTATGGTATATTAAATGATGAAGCATACAAATGAATTTATACTATTGTAAAGCAAATTGTGTGCCATTATACTTCAATAATCAGCCTATCTCCATGTGATTTGGGTTCTGAAATTACCAGAAACTCTAAATCTACATCGCTAAGATTTTGAATAGAATGAATAGAATTTTGGGGGACATGAATGGACTCATTAGCATTCAATACAAAAACATTTTGGCCTAACTTAAAAGTTGCAGTGCCTAATAAAATAAAAAACAATTGTTGTGAATATAAATGAAGATGAGAACGCTCGAAAGATCCAGGAGGCATTTTTTCATGAATGACACTAAGACTTTCAGTTTTCAAAAGATGCCATCCATCGCAATTGTTTCCCCATTTATAATGTTCAGAGTTGGTCTTTGACTTTACCATATTAATTCAGATTAATTTCACTAAGATTTTATAAATCAGGCCCTACCTGCGCAATTAGCATATTTTATAATTGCAGTAAATATATTTCAATTATTTAGTTTTAGGCAAAATGCCCCTACTCGCTTACCTTTGCGGCAATTATGAATTACTTATCAGCAGAAAACATCTCAAAAAGCTATAATGAAAAATGGCTTTTTCGCAATATATCTTTTGGAATCGGTGAAGGTGAAAGAATTGCTTTAGTAGGCAAAAATGGTTGTGGAAAAACAACTATGATGAGTGTTTTAGCAGGCCTTATTGAACCAGATGGCGGCGCAGTAAGTTCTAAAAAGGGCATCAGCATTGGTTTTCTTGGACAAAATCCTGTCTTTGAAGAAGATAAAACCGTTTATGAAAATATTTTTTCAGTAGACAATCCTTTGATGGCTACCGTAAAAGCATACGAACATTGTCTGGCTCATCCGGAAGACAATGATGCATTTAACGATAAACTTCAGGATTTAATGATCCGGATGGATGAATTAAAAGCCTGGGATTATGAAGTAAAAATCAAGCAGATAATTGGTAAACTTGGAATAGGCCCAATGCAGGAAAGGATTGTAAGCAATCTCTCGGGCGGACAGCGAAAACGTGTCGCAATGGCCAGGGTCCTTATTGCTGAACCTGATTTACTGATAATGGATGAGCCAACCAACCACCTTGACTTAGAAACAATTGAGTGGCTTGAAGGCATTATCCATGAAAGATTCCAAACGGTTTTGATTGTAACCCACGACAGGTATTTCCTTGATAACGTTGCAAACGAAGTAGTGGAACTGGATGGAGGTAACCTTTATCGTTATAAAGGGAATTATGCTTACTTTTTGGAGAAAAAGGCTGAAAGAGAACATTCAAAAGATCAAGAGATAGACAAAGCTAAAAACCTGCTGAGGAAAGAACTTGAATGGATGCGCAGGCAGCCAAAAGCCAGGGGAACCAAAGCAAAATACAGGATAGACGCTTTCTATGAAACACAGGAAATAGCAACACAAAAGCGATCTACAGAAAAACTTGAGCTTAACCTGCAAACTTCCAGACAAGGAGGCAAAGTACTTGAGGTAAAAAATATCAACAAAAGCTACGGAAACCAGACCATCATCAAAGACTTTGAATATGTCTTTAGAAAAGGTGACAGGATAGGTGTTGTAGGAAAAAATGGAGTTGGAAAATCTACCTTCCTGAATATGCTCCTTACAAAAATAAAACCGGATAGCGGGGAAATACATCCTGGCCAGACGACCATTTTTGGATATTATTCACAGGAAGAATCCCCTTTACCTGATGATAAAAGGATTATTGAAGTGGTGAAAGACATTGCAGAACATGTAGTTACCGGAGATGGCACCACAATTTCAGCTTCAAAATTGCTGGAACATTTCCTGTTCCCACCAGCCATGCAATACACTTATGTGAGCAAGTTGAGCGGTGGAGAAAAAAGGAGGTTACAGCTATTAAAAGTCCTTATTAGAAACCCTAACTTTTTGGTTCTCGATGAACCTACAAATGATTTTGACATAGAATCTCTCAATATCCTTGAAGACTTTTTAATGAACTTCAACGGGTGTTTATTGCTTGTTTCACATGACAGGTATTTTATGGACCGATTGGTTGAACATATTTTTGTATTTGAAGGCGAAGGAAAGATAAAAGACTTCCCTGGAAACTATACAGAATACCGTGAGTGGCTTGAAGAAGTTGAACTTGAGAAATTAAAAAAACCTTCGCCAAAACCTGTTGAAAAAATTGAAACCAAGCCTGTGACTGTTCAACCAGATTCTAGGAAAAAACTTTCTTTTAAAGAAAAACAAGAGTACGAAGCTATTGAGAAAGAACTTCCTTTGCTTGAAAAAAAGAAATCAGAACTTACAGAAAAGCTGAATAACGGAGGTTCACATACAGAGCTGAGCGCCTGGGCCATGGAAATAGAAAAGCTTCATAACGAGATTGATGAGAAAACAATGCGTTGGATGGAATTGGGGGAGTAATTCAGTGGTGAGTTTTGAGTTGCGTGTTTTGAGTTGCCAGTACTCACTTTGCCTGTTTGCTATTACTTTACCTATCAGCTAAGTAATAACCCCTTCTTCCTGCACAACAGGAATTTCCGGATGCAGCTGGTAAACATATGCAGCTAGAAAATGACAACCGGTTGCTCCTGCCAGATGCCATAAAAAATGGGTCCCCATACTAATTACTGGTGGGTCCCATGCATCTATCTGCCTGAAAAATAAGGATATAACAAAAGAAAACAAACCTGCAAAAGCTAATCCCCAGAACTTAAATTTATACCTAATCAATATCAATAAGAGTGGAAGAAAGAAAAGTGTTCCTGAAAGAAAATAAGAGGCATTTATGGAATTATGATGGCCAAGATTATTGAATAATAAATAACGCATTGCAAATGCAGGGGGCACAATTGCCAAAACGAGGTACCATTTCCTCAACACCTCATACCAAAAGAAAATAGCAAGACTAAAGGTTGCTATAGCCATTGGCAAAAAATCAAGCACTATAAAAAATTTGTGTGCGCGAAAAGCATGAAATAAAGTACTTCCCAATCCTCCAAATAATATCAAAACTGAACAATAAAGCAGAAACCAATTTTCCTTTGGCTTTTTATATAATTTAAAAAACCAATAAAAAGCAGGGATTAAAAAAGCCAGGGAAGAAATAGCATTCCATGGTTCCACAATAAACTGGGAAAGATCAGTTTCTGTATATAAAGGCCCACCATCTGGCAATGTAGAATAGTATTTAAGCCATTCAGGATTTTTCTTGTCCATCTTTTATTAAATCTTGGACAATCTAATAATAAACTTTACTTAATTGATTAAAATTTACCTAAAATCAGGTTGCTTCACC
Source organism: Cytophagales bacterium (assembly GCA_025360395.1). Classification (GTDB taxonomy): domain Bacteria; phylum Bacteroidota; class Bacteroidia; order Cytophagales; family UBA9547; genus UBA9547. Next base: position 11,210 of record JANYCH010000037.1, read on the forward strand.
GCTTTCATCTGAGAATGCATATAGTATTTCTTTTACTTCCCTTACTTTATGGTTGTCACCTAATTTCTCATAAGAAACAATCAAATTTCTCAATACCCTTTTTATAATGTCTATATGGCTGCATGGTTCATAAAATACAGGTGAATAGGAAAGGTTTAGGTGATGTATGTAGTTGTCAATGTCAGATTTAGAAAAGATCAAACCTTTGTTAAAAGCATTGATATAAAATTGGGTATCCTCTGTTTTATAGGTTAAAATAAACAGGTTAGGAAGGTTTACTCCAAAAACTGGCAGCTTCAATTTTTGGGCAACTAGCATGTAGATTACGCAAAGAGTAATTGGGTTTCCTTTTTTACCTTCCAAAACCACATTTAGCATTGAATTGCTTGGTGAGTGAAAATTTTTCGTATTAGCACTAAATTTCAACTTTTGAAAAATCACACTGTTTAATATTTTAACCTGATCAAAGGGATGCAAGTCGCCTTTGAGTTCCAACCAGGCTTCATAATAAATCTCTTCTATTCGCTGTCTTATTTTTTCAATTTCCAGATCTGGGTATTGGTAGGTTGCTACAATCCAAAGTCCTTCTACTATATCAATACCGCCTTCTTTTACCCAGGCAAGTAGTTTTTTCCTCACCTGTTCGAATTGTACAGTATGCAGCAGGTCTTCAATACGTCTTTGAACATCTGGATTCATATTGTTTTCCCATTCAGATTCAAGAAAAGGAATGATATGAGAACCCAATGCCAGTATCTGGCCTTCTACATGGTGAAGTACCTCCTTATCATCGTCACTTAATAACGACACCAGGGCTTTCAGATTATTTTCGTCTAAAGAATGTTCGGCCATTTGCCTATTTTTTTTCATTTATTCCTACCAATCTCGTATTTTTCGATTTAATATAGAACTGGTTTAATCCTTTATTTTACGGAATTGTTAACTTTTAGATTTAAGAAGTTTCGACTTGCTTTTGCGACCTATTTTATTTGGTTAATGTCAGCTTATACAAACCCGTTAATAGCCCAATATATTTTACCAATAGGCGCAAGGGCAAATTCCATGGGAGGTAGTACAATAACTTTGCCAGATGTATTTTCAGTATTCTCTAATCCGGCATCTTCAAGCTATCTTGAACAAAATTCGATAGGGATTTATTATGACCACCGATACAATCTTTCAGGATTGAGCAACATAGCTTTGGGAGGAAATTACAAAATCAAAGGCATATCTGTTCTCGGTGGTATAGCCAGGTCTGGTGACGAATTATTGAACCATAGCCGCCTTGAATTGGCACTAGCATATAAAATAAGGAATGTTTCTCTTGGAGGCGGTGCAGGATACCATCAATTAATGGTTTCTGAAAACGGGGTAGCACAAAACGTAACTTTTCAATTTGGAGGTATTGCCGAGATAACTCCTAAACTGACGTATGGAGCGCATGTTTATAACTTTTTAAGATCTAAAGTTTCCAAAGAGAAATCTCTTTACTATCCTGTTATTATGAGAATGGGCATTTCTTACAAACCGATAAAGCCTGTCTTTATTTCTGCTGAAATAGAAAAAGATAGCCGGTTCGATCCGAATTTTAAAGCAGGAATGGAATACCAGGCAATCGAGAAGCTTTATTTCAGAACTGGCTTTAACTCTAATCCTTCCAATGGATTTTTCGGAGTAGGGATAAAATTAAAAGACTGGAGATTTGATTATGGAATATCCGTTCATAACCGGTTAGGAATTACGCATTATGTTGGCCTTGTTTTTGGCTTACCAAATTCTACAACTAAAAACAGCATCCAATCAGAGATTCCTCAATAACAAAGCAGAGATTTAACAGTTTATCTTATTCCAATTGCTTGTTTATTCTTAATCTTGCAACCTGATTTTGCAATACAATGAAAAAGATAGTAGTCCTGGCATTTAGCGGAGGTTTAGATACAACCTATTGTGTAAAATATTTATCTGAAGACAGAGGATTTGAGGTCCATACTGTTCTTGTAGACACAGGTGGGTTCTCCAAAGCAGAGCTAGCTGATATTGAACGTAAAGCGTTTGAACTGGGTGTAACAAAACATACTTGTGTAAGCATGGTAGACAGATACTACCAGGATTGCATACGTTATATGATTTATGGCAATGTCCTGAAAAACAATACTTACCCCCTGTCTGTAAGTGCTGAAAGGATGTTTCAGGCATTGGCAGTGGCTGAATATGCCAAACAAACTGGTGCTGTCGCCGTAGCTCACGGAAGTACCGGTGCCGGAAATGATCAAGTCAGATTTGATATGGTTTTTCATATTCTTATTCCGGGAGTAGAAATAATTACACCAATAAGAGATAATAAACTTTCCAGGGAAGCAGAAATTGAATATCTGAAAGCGAAAGGTGTTGTAAGGGACTGGACCAAAGCTCAATATTCTATCAATAAAGGCATTTGGGGCACTTCTGTCGGTGGGAAAGAAACCTTGACTTCTGATCAATATTTGCCAGAATCTGCATTTCCAAGCCAGCTTGAAAAACAAGAAGATGAAGAAATTGAATTACACTTTGACAAAGGTGAGCTAAAGGGTATCGGCCAACAAAAATTCTCAAATCCGGTAGATGCCATCCAACAGCTGAATGAATTGGCTAGAAAATACGCGATAGGAAGAGATATACATGTTGGGGATACCATCATCGGAATAAAAGGCAGGGTTGGTTTTGAAGCTGGCGCCCCAATGATTATCATCAAAGCCCATCATACTCTTGAAAAACATACACTTTCTAAGTGGCAGATGTACTGGAAAGAGATGCTTGGAAACTGGTACGGTACGCTTTTACATGAAGGACAATACCTGGAACCTGTTATGCGGAACATTGAAACGTTCCTGGAAGATTCTCAGCAAAGTGTAACAGGAACTGTTAAGGTCCATTTGGCTCCTTATCGTTTTTATGTAGTCGGAATTACCTCTGAGCATGACATGATGTCGAGCAAATTTGGAACTTATGGCGAAATGAATAACACCTGGAGTGGTGAAGATGTCAGAGGTTTCTCTAAAATACTGGCCAACCAGGCAATGTTTCACCAGCTGGTTAATAAGAAGTAACCTATTTTCCAGTAGATAAAATTAGGTTTTACCTACCTGCAAGTGGTATTGTAATCCTTTATCAGTAATTCAATATCATAAATTGTGTAAAATCCCTGATGAACTTTACGGCTTACTTCAGGGCAATCACTCAAATAACTTTCGAAATACTGCTTAAATACCGATTCTCTGTTAAAACCATAAATTTTATATGGCCCTTCACCTAAATCTATTATCTCTTGTTCTCTGAAGATATGAAAATAATTTTCTGCTGGTCTTTTAAAAAAATGAGCTTCAATGTTGAACTCAGCAATTCTCATTGTCGAATATAAATTGACTTTCCCTTTGTTCAGGACTTTGGCAAAAAGATAGATCTGTTGTTTTGTGGAAGTGTCTGTGAAATGGATTGATTCGTAAATTTCCTTTCCTACAATAAATGATTTGATTTGTTTAGGTTTTATCTTTTTATAATTACCTGAAGAATCTGAGATCTGAATGTACTGGTTGTAAATTGCTTTGTCCTTTGGACGTTTATAAGTGATTAAATTAACAGAAAGGGTTTCGTTGTTATAACTAATAAGCTTTCCAGGTTTAAAATCCTGACCGATAGAAAACTGTGCATGTAATAAAAAATTAATAAAAAGGGACCTTAATAATATGTAATCCTGCATCTTACGTGCTTTCGTTTAAACTGCTGGACTTCGTTTTTGTCAATTTTAGTATAAAAGCATTTTAATTCTTCTACCTCATCAAGATTAACAACCGGCCCCAGAGTTGTCAACCTCGGGTTATTTGAGCAATCCAGTTTTTTGAGAAATTTGAAATTACCAAGAGTTGTCAATTCTGTAACAGCAGTTCCTGCAATGGAAAGATTTTGCATAAACAACATGCCTTTTATTGGTTCCAGAGAATTGATCACATTGAAACTACAGTCCAAAGCTGAAAGCTTGGTCAAAACCCTGAGCGGTTCCAATGATTTAATTCCGGTATTGAACACATTGAGCTTATAGAGCTGGTCCATGTGGTTAAGTACCTCCAGATTCTGAATGTCAATTTTTGCCAGCGACAATTCCTGCAAAGCATAAAGTTTGGCCAAAACAGATACGTTCCTGATTTTAGTATTCAGGCTTAGGTCCAGTTTTTTCAGGTTTGCCATGTCTTCCAAATGAGAAATATCTTCAAGGTCATTTGAGCCCAGATAAAGCTCCTCTATTAACTTCAGTCTTTTCAAAGGCTTAACAGAATTGAGGCCTAATTTCCCTGCCCATAATTTTCTGAGCCTAACTAGGTTTTCTATTCCTTCCAGAGAAACGATCTTTGTTCCTTCTATATTTAATTCTCTTAACAATACCAGGTCGCTGATGTCATTAAGATCTTTAGCAGATGAGTTTTTAAGGTTGAGGCTTTCAAGTTTTTTGAATGACACCAAAGGGGTCAGATCTTTAAAAAATATTTGATTTTCCAAACTTATAGTACTCCTGTTAGTAAGATGGGCAATTTCTATTTGTGCAGGAAACTCAGGCATTTTATAAGTTTTCCGTATATAAACTTTCCAGGCAGAGTCTAACTTAAGCCACCATTGTACTTCATCAGATAAAGGTTCTAACCTGAACTTCTCCTTTGGCTTTGCAACAGCATAAATTTTAAAGTTCGACGAAATATTATTCATTCTTTCAAAGCGAAAATAAAAGAAAAGTGTTTTAACACGCTCTTCTACCAATGTATCTCCAGTACCTGGTTCAATGCTTTCCATTGAAGAAATTTTTTCTGCCCTAACAACCAAAAAATATTTCCTTCTCAGTTTATCAAAGCCCATTTGATATGGATGAAAAGAACTGAGTTTGATAGTTAATTTTCCTGCTGAAACCTTTCCAAGTTCTTTTGCATAATCCAAAACTGGAAGCACTTTTTGTTCATCCGTATCAAGGTCATTGGGAAGAGTTATTTTAGTACTGCTAATTCCACCCTTTATTAATTTTAAAGCTGCCTCTTTTCTTTTTACTTCAGAAGTATCTCTTGCATAACAGTTTAAAAAATCCTGAAGGGCATAAAGGGCAGTATAAGCAGACGCCTTTTCGCGGACATTAGGAAAACCAAGGCTATCAGTCTGTGAAAAACCATTCAGGCTTACACATATAAGCCAAAAGAAAAATGTTGATTTTGACATTTTACTAAATTAAGGTCAAGGAAAGTTTTGTTGCGGAAAGATGCAAGTATTGTAATTAATACTCAAATGTTATTTAAGTTCATTTCATAGTGAGACTAAAAAAGTCCTATCTGGAATTAACTTCCAAATAGGACTATTAACTACTATCGAAATAATTACTTCCTTATCCCTGGGTTCTCATATCAATGGATAAAGAATGTAGAGAAACTTATGTTTATCGACTAATCACGATCTTGTCCCTTAATATCACTCCATCTGATACAACACTAACCAGATACACACCGTTTTTAATATTGTCATTTATAACAATTGTTTCCATTGAAGATCCTGAAAGAGTCTGGCGCTGCAATTCCTGACCTTTTAAGTCTGAAATAATAAACGAATATTTCCCAGTAACCTTTTTCAAGTTGATATATAGACGATCTTCGACAGGATTTGGAGAAAAAGAGATTTCTGAAGCAGCAACATCATTATCCACTGACGTCAAAAAAGATGACTTAAACTCGCGAAAATATGCCATCATTTCCTCACTAATGCTGCCAATAATCCCTTTATCAGGTTCAGAATTAGGTCCTGCGTCTATACTTACTACACCTCCTTTTACGAATACTTTAGCTAACCAATCCTTCCACTCTTTGGATGTATAGCGAGGTAATCGCCCTTGCCAGTTTGATCCAAGATAAGTGATCATATGCCATTGTCTTCCCACAATAAACCGATCATCAGGAAGGATATTGAATGGCTCATTAGTCTCACCTGCAGTAATATCTTCCGAATTAGCATTTGGGGTTAATATAATGCCCGGATTAAAAGTTACTATTGAATTATGATTTCCGTGTTTAACAGCATTTGAATAAATATCAAATATATCATTATTAAAATTTAAAGCTGAGTAACCCCCATCAAACCACCAACCTGCAACTTTATCGCCATAACGATCTGACCACTCCTGTATTACCTGTGCCCATTTCATTGCAAATTCGATATTTACAGGCTGGTCATCACCTCCAACGTTCAACCCAAATCGAGCCTGTGCTTGAGGATCTTTATTTGAAACTTGCGATGGAAGATAAAGCATTAATTTAATTCCCTTTGCAGTTAGTGCATCAAATAAGTCAAGTGGCAGATCGCGGGGAGAGAGCTTATCTCCAGGAGAATATCCTGTATAAGAATTATAAGTGGCATTCGGGGCATTATAATAACCTGTATTTTGACCAAGCGTTATTAATAAATATTTTGCTCCCGCTTCATCCAACTGATTTGCAACTTTATTAACATCAAACTGCTTATTTAAATCCTTATTTCCAGCATCTAAAATCCAGTGCATCATGATGCCGTATTTTGATATATTTAACCAGTCTGTGTTACTATGTTTTGGGCTTTTTACATAGGTGTCTGTAACTCTCCACAACTGGTTATCGGCTCCACTAAAGGTTGTAATTACAACATTATCTACATTTGACTGTAAACATTTGCCATTAGAATTAATGCTATAAAAGCCACCTGGCTGAGTTACCAAGGTCCACTTTTGGTTTAACTGACCGCTTGAACTATTCTGGGTGACCTGTGTTCCACCTACATAATTACCCCCAGGGACTGTAAGAAATAAATTACTGTTGCCGTTAGAAATTGAATATTGTCCGGAACCAATATCCGCTAATTTCCATCGCTGACTTGTTGAAAAATTGTAAGTTTTTTGAATAATTCCATCACTATTATTTTTAGAAGAATTTATTACATCTACGGCTTTACCAGAAGCTTTTGAAATTATCATTTTATCCCCTGTAGTTAAGGATGAATTTC
>JANYCH010000322.1 GCA_025360395.1 Cytophagales bacterium
AGGACTTCCTTTTCGGTTGGAGCTCCGAAGGAAAAAGAAGTCCTGATGGCCGAACTGATTTGCAAAATGGTGCCGTCTATTGAAAAAGTGAGAATGGTAAATTCTGGTACTGAGGCAACTATGTCAGCAATTCGGTTGGCAAGAGGTTTTACCGGAAAGTCAAAAATTATAAAATTTGAAGGTTGCTACCATGGCCATGGCGATTCTTTTTTGATAGCAGCGGGTAGTGGGGTTGTTACAATGGGTTCACCAGATAGCGCTGGGGTTACTCAAGGAGTAGCAAATGATACATTAACAGCTCCTTTTAATAATTTAGAATCTGTAAGGCAATTACTTGAGGCAAATAAGGGCAATATAGCCGCAATTATTTTAGAACCTGTTGTAGGAAATATGGGCTGCGTTTTGCCTGAAAAGGGTTTTTTAGAAGGTCTCAGAAAGTTTTGTGATGAAGAAAAAATAGTCCTGATTTTTGATGAGGTAATGACAGGCTTCAGACTTGCAAAAGGCGGCGCTCAGGAAAGACTTAATGTAAAACCTGATCTTACCACGCTTGGTAAAATAATTGGAGGAGGATTGCCGGTTGGGGCTTATGGTGGGAGAAGGGAGATAATGGATTTTGTGTCACCTTTAGGCCCTGTATATCAGGCAGGTACATTATCTGGAAATCCAATAGCGATGACCGCTGGTTTGGCTATGTTAAACCATCTGGATAATAACGCCACCATATATCATTACCTGGACAAGATTACCGGATATATAACTTCTGGTATTGAAGAATCAATTAAAAAACTCGGTTTGCCATATTCAATCAATAAGATTGGTTCAATGTACAGTCTGTTTTTCACTTCTGAAAAGGTGAGAGATTTTGATTCGGCTAAAACAAGTGATACAGTAATATTTGGTAAATATTTCCAGGGAATGTTGAAAAAAGGTATTTATCTTGCTCCCTCACAATATGAAACCTTATTTATATCGACTAAGATCACGGAGGAAATAGCTGATAAAATAATCAAGGCAAATCATTTAACCCTAACAGAAATACAATGAAAAATCTAACAACAATTTTCGGACTCACTGTTTTATTAAGCATCAATGCTTTCTCACAAAGCCATTGGAAAATCCAATATGTATGGGAAGGAGATAAAATGGTGAATGCCAAAGCCAAGCAATCCGATCTCATTATAGACATTAAAGAGAAAAAAATATCTGGTAGTATTGGCTGCAATACCTTTAACGGAAAACTGGAATATGCAAAAGGGAACCAGATAAGGCCTATAAAAGCTTTGAAATCCAAAGCAAAATGCCCTCAGGAAATGGACCGTTTAGATTATGCAACTTTTGAAGCGCTGAATTTAGCTGATAAACTGGTTATTGACAGAGACCTTGCCAAATTCTATAATGGACCAAAACTTATTTTAGAATTGAAAAGATAAGAATTTAAAAAGATTAAATCCAAATCTGTGCAAGCCCTCATTAGAAATGAGGGCTTCTTTTTATTAATTAATAAAGATTAACCAAAACAGGTGTTGTTTCTACAACATTGCTGGCATTGCCGGCGTTGTCTTTGATGTATATTTGAAATTTCAATGTATAATCTACGACAGAATCTGAAACGTATGCATAAAAATTTAGTGAAGGACCAAAATTCAATGTCCCTTCAATCGGGCCTTGCCTTCCATCTACATTTAAAGGAAAAAACCTTCCGTTTTTAGGAATGGGTACATATTTTTTTGTTAAGGTATCAAGAACAAGGATATCTTTAAAGGTATCCTTTTGTTTCATTAGCACTCTACAAAAATAATTTTCCGTGTCATCAGATCTTCCAAGATCTCCGTCCCCATCTTTAAAATATAATGAGATGGTTACAGAATCAATAGTTACAAAATTTCCGGGTCCTCGTTTCTGATTGATTTTTTGTTTTGTTACAGATAGAAAGGTGATCTCAGGTACTTTTGGGTATTCAGGAGGTTTTTTGCAAGACACCATAATGCCAAAAAGAACCACTAATAATGTTTGCCAGAACAGCTTCATTTGATCAACTTGCGTATCTGACAAAGTTACAAAAGCAAATGGGTTTTGTACAGCAATTTAAATCAGATTTATTCCGTACTTCTGATAGAGATTTTTTAGAAAAGTCATTGGCCCTCTTCAGGTTCCAATTTGAAAACAATACCCTTTATCGAAATTTTGTAAATGCTTTAAATATTAATCCGGAAGATGTTAGATCGCTGGAACAAATTCCTTTTTTGCCGATTTCTTTTTTTAAGAATTTTATCATAACCTCATCTAAAACAAAACCTCAGGATTTTTTTGAAAGCAGCGGTACTACAGGAATCATCAGAAGTAAACTTTATTACAGTGATAAGGATTTTTACCTCCGAAACACAGTAGATATTTTTGAGAAGGTTTATGGAAGCTTATTTCAATACTCTTTTTTTTTCCTTTTACCCAATTATCTGGAAAGGCAAAACTCTTCCCTGGTTGCAATGGCTAATCATTTCTATGATCTTTCAGATAAAAGCTTTGGTGGGTTTTATCTGGATGATATAGTTGGGTTAAAGGAAGGATTAAACTCAGCATATATTATCAAGCCAGATAAGACAATACTTTGGGGTGTAACATTTGCCCTATTGGATTTTGCTAACTCGAATACTGTAGATTTTACTGGTATAACTATTTTTGAAACAGGTGGAATGAAAGGCCGGGGAAAAGAACCGTTAAGATCAGAGGTTCATGCTCTTCTGTCCGAAAAATTTCAGACAAATAAAATCTATTCAGAGTACGGAATGACAGAATTGTTTTCGCAGGCCTATACAAAAGAACAATCTGAAATTTTCAAATGCCCGAACCAAATGCAAATATTGATTCGGGAACCGGAAGACCCGAGAAGTGTTCATTTCAGAAAGGGAGAAAGGGGAGGAGTAAATATCATTGACCTAGCCAACATAGATTCCTGCGCATTTATAGAAACCCAGGATTTAGGTGTTCTTACCAATGATGGATTTCAGATACTTGGTCGGTTTGATAACTCTGAAGTAAGAGGATGTAATCTTTTGGTACTTAGTATTTAGTACATAGTATAGACTTAGAAAAAGCCCACAAGCACACATCAGGATGTGCACTTATGGGTCTTAAAACAACTATTAACTATTAATAAGCTTACGCGCTTACATTGTTTTCTCTTAATGCTTCGTTTAAAGAAGTTTTAAGATCAGTACTTTCTTTTCTTTGGCCAATTATAAGGCAACATGGTACCTGAAAATCTCCGGCGGGGAATTTTTTAGTGTATGAACCTGGAATTACCACAGATCTCGGAGGCACATAACCTTTGTATTCTTTTGGCTCGCTGCCGGTAACATCTATTATTTTGGAACTTCCTGTTATTACTACATTTGCTCCTAAAACAGCTTCTTTTCCTACCCTGGCTCCTTCAACCACAATACATCTCGAACCAATAAAGGCCCCATCTTCTACAATCACAGGTGCAGCTTGTACTGGTTCTAAAACACCACCCAATCCTACACCGCCACTTAAATGAACGTTCTTGCCAACTTGTGCACAGCTCCCTACCGTTGCCCAGGTATCGACCATAGTACCTTCGTCAACATAAGCCCCAATATTCACATAGCTTGGCATTAAAATCACACCTTTAGCTAAATATGCTCCATATCTGGCCACGGCTGGTGGAACAACCCTTACACCAAGAGCTTCATAGTTGTTTTTGAGCTTCATTTTGTCATGATATTGAAAAATGCCTATCTCTTCAACCTTCATCTTTCTTATTGGAAAGTACAGGATTACAGCCTTTTTTACCCATTCGTTTACCTGCCAATCGCTGCCAACTGGTTCTGCTACGCGAAGTTTCCCCAAATCTAGTTCAAGGATAACGGTTTTAATGGCAGCCTGAACCTCGTTGTCTTTTAGAAGTTCCCTGTTTAACCAGGCGCTTTCAATTATATCTTTTAATTCTGACATCTTTAATTTTAATTTTTACCAGTTTCAAAAATAAGACTTCCAGTCTATAAACAAGCTACGCCGGCACATTTTACTTATTACAAAATGATCAAAGACAGTAAGTACATATCCTGTTCTGTCAATTGATTATTTATCAAATGATCGGTAAGTATTTCATTTTCCAGGATTATAGAAACTTTCCTGTCATTTCCTATCCCGTTGCTTTGTGCTTTAGAGTAAGGTAAACTGCTGAATGTGACTTGCTCATACAATGTACTCCACCTTGTAGGATATAATTGTTTGATAGCATGTTCGACTTTCTTTTTAAGGAGGAATTTTTCATCTGTGACAAGATCCCGCATTTCTGTAAAGTTCGATAAGGCCAGTTCTCCTATAGCATCAGTATCGGGCTTTCTGTTCTTTTGAAAATCAAAAAAATCAGACTCTTTTAAGCCCTCTTGTGAGGCTTCAATAAAAAGCCTCACATCTTCTAAGCCTGCATTCAACCCCTGGCCATAAAAGGGTACGATAGCATGGGCAGCATCACCAAGGAGGAGAAGTTTATCTTCCAGGTTCCAGGGAGAACAGGTTTCCATAAACAAAGCCGATACAGGATGTTGATCCATTTGCTGATCGAAATCAACAAGCAACTCAAAAGCGTCAGGAAAATAGTCCTTAAAAAAATCTTTAGCTGAATTTCTGTCT
>JANYCH010000353.1 GCA_025360395.1 Cytophagales bacterium
ATCAAAACCAAAGAAAGACAGTGTCTTGTTTGTAAACTTGTGAAAGATGTAAAATAATTTTGATTTTTGATTCTTTTGATATAGTTCGTGCTTATTGGAAAATTTTCCTACATGTAAAACCTCTGGCTTAGACCTTATCTTCTTTTCAAAAACAACAATTCCATCATAAAAATGAATACCTGAAATATTTTCAGTATAATATTCAATAGTTACATTTTTATCATTGTGCCATGAATAGAGTTTGTCTATTAAATCCTTTGAAAATTCAATAAAACTAGACTTCCTCTTCAAGCCACCACCATATGTATAGGAATAAGAAGTATGGGTATCTTCACATAAATATATTCCTTGATCGTTAAGATGGTTAAATAAATAATTAAAGGAAGTAATTTGTTGTTTCATAGTATGTCCGCCATCGTCAATAACAATGTCAAAATGTGGTACATTTTTGACAAAAGAATTAAGAAAAACTTCATCCGACTGAGAGCCGATGTAGATATTTACATTTTTTTCTTCATACAATTTGCAGTCTGGATTTATGTCCATTCCATAAAACTCCAACTTTTCTCCAAAGTATCTTTTCCAAAGCTCTATACTTCCGCCATCTAATAGTCCAATTTCTAGAACGCGAACTTTCTCATAATCTAAAAATTTATTGAAAAAGGTATCATATACTTCGAAATAGTTAGAATATTTTAAAACATATCTATCGTTTGAAAGTGTATCAAACAATTCTTTAAAACTAGAGGACTTGTATTCCATTATTTGATCTATGCTAATCTAGACTCTTTATTGTATCGCAAAAATAGTAAATATGTATATACTATTGTGATACTGTTGGAGAGAAGTGAGGCTATACCTAAACCTATTATGCCCCAAATTTTTATGAAAATAAATGAAAAAACCAAATTTGCCAATATCTCGAATATTACAACAACTTTAACTCTTTTTTGCTGGCCAGTTAAATTACAGAAATTCCAAAGAACCCAGTGAATACTGCTAGTTATGCATATAAGACTTAATACTGTTATCAATCTCTGATCAAAAATTATAGCCTTGTCCAGCCAAAACTCTAACAAATATTTACCCGTAAAAACAATTGCAAAAAACGCAGCAATAGATAATATTAAATTGATCCACAATAGCTTATTATAAATATCTGCAACTGCTTCGTGCTTCCCTTGATTAAATAATGACAAAATTTTAGGTCCTTTTATTTCTGTAACTTTTTTAATTATTTTAAGTGCTATATCCTGCAATCTGAATGATTGAGAATACATAGTCACAACTCCCATATTAAAGTTCATCATAGAAATAAAAAAGACATCAGTTTGTGCAATGATAATTGAACTTATGCCAAGTAACCAATAAGATAGGCTATTATGTATATTCTCAATCATGTATTTGCTATTAAAACTTTTCTTTTCAATTACTATTTTCTCTTTAGACAAAAATCTTTTCAAGGAATATGAAAATGCACCGACTGCTATAAATGAATAAATAATTGCCAGAACACGAATATCTTCGAACCAATACAACCCTACCACAAATAAGACATTCATAACTCCTAACCTCAACATTTCCAGGATGTTTTTGTGGTAGATGTACTTGAAATTGTAGTACAAAATTGCTTCAAGATAAGCCGAAACTGCATTGAATAATACACCAGGGAGCAACAAAAGAAGTAACGAACCAAATATGTCAGTGTATTTCTCAGTTCTTACAAAAAAATAAGAAAATTTATATATAACTAAAACTGCTAATGTTGTTATTAATATCTGTATAAAAATTATATACAAATTGCTTGAAAAAAAAACTGCAAGCTTATTGTTGGCCTTGAATGAATCAAATTTAAATATTGTTACAGCCGTAAATCCGAAATTAAATATACCCAGAATACCTGCCATACCAAAGGCAAGAATCCATACCCCATATAGTTCTTTATGGAGAATTAATATGTTTTCCCGGACTGCATAAATACTTGCCAGCACGTTAAAAACAATTACAAAATATGAAAATAAATTATAATTTATAAACTTCTGATTTTCCTTGATTATTTTGCGCAACATTTGTAACTTATGAATTTATTAAATGTACTGTTGCAATTGCCAAATATTACTTGGAATGGGCGCAGGACTATGTTTTACTATTATCTGAAAAAGATATTAACCCTCAAAGTTAGCAAGAAGGAAGCCAATTTAAAAAAACTGGTTATTTGTACAAAAAAAGGGAATGGTCAAATTACCGGCGTTTCTGATAATGAGTATAAAGGATATGTAAGGCATTTCGATAAAAAAATTAGTTTTTCACTTCGAAATGAGATTTTTAGTGATGTTGGAATCCTTTACGAGTTCATAGTACAAGGTGAATACAATAAATTATTTGCTTTGGCACGTCAAAAATACTCACCAGATCACCAATTAAACATTATTGATGCTGGAGGCAACATTGGACTCTTCTCTATTTTTGCTATGTCCAACTTCCCTAAATGCCAGATCGCTTATATTGAACCAGACAACGAAGCTAAATTACAATTTGAAAAGCTTTTAAAATTAAACAAAAGAAAATCTCCATTTATTTTTGCTAACGGACTGGCCAATGATCCAGAAAATAATATTTTACTGGATCATGGGCCTCGTGGTCAAGGAAATGCGGGGTTTGTTACTAGGAAAAGCAGTAAATTTACTGGTCTAACCACTACAAGTCTGGAAGAAATTTTTAAAAAATGCGAATTTAATGAAGTCAATATATTAAAAATAGACATTGAAGGTTCTGAAGAAGAAGTAATTTTAGGTAATAATTTCAATCAGGAATTGGCTTCGAGAATTGAAATTGTAGCGATTGAAATACATGATGACCAGGTTGATAGGAAGAAAATTGAAGCCAAGCTTTTCTCTTTAGGTTTCGAAAAAATACTTTCTGAGAGAGTCGATATTTTCAAAAATAAATATAAGTAACATGTTTGTTAAATGATAAGCATACTAATATGTAGCATAAACGAAGTTCTAAAAAGAAATTTGATTAAAAATATAAAGGAAACAATAGGAACGGCCTTTGAGATACTTATTCATGACAATATTGCAAACAAAAAAAGTATTTCTTCAGTCTACAATCAGCTAAAAGAAAAAGCCAATGGGGACTTCATTTGCTTCTTGCACGAGGATGTCATATTTAACACAAAAAATTGGGGAGTAAAAATTATTGATGCTATCAATTCTGATGCTTCTATAGGGATGATAGGTATTGCTGGTAGTAAATACAAAAGTAGAATACCTAGTAGTTGGGGATGTATAAACAAAAAACACCTTGTCTTACATTATATTCAAGGACAAAAATACTACGAAGGCAAAAAGGTAACCCCTATATACGAGAATGATACAAATCCTGCGACTAATGTCGTTTGTATCGATGGTGTTTTGATGTTCATTACAAAAGATGTTTGCTCAAAAATTCAATTTGATGAATCTATAATAAAGGGCTTTCATGGTTATGATTTGGATTTGTCTATGCAAGTTCTTAACCAAGGCCGCAAGATAATCGTTTCCAATCAAGTGCTAGTTACTCATCTTTCTGAAGGCACACCTAATATCGATTGGTATAATACACACAAACAGTTATCAAAAAAATGGGAGAAAAACCTACCCATTAAAATTAATCAGATAAACCTAATAGAACTAGTTTCTAATGAATATAACTGTTTTTATAGTGGGCTATTCCCTCTGAAAAATAAAAATAGGCTATTGATGATAAAACATTTCTGGAATTATTTCAGCATTCATTTTCTCTGGTTTTTTTTATATAAACATCTTATAAAAAAATGGAAAACCCATTAATTTCAATCATATCGCCAACATACAATCACGAGAAGTATATTGAAGAATGTATCAACTCTGTTTTAGCGCAAACATACCAAAACTGGGAAATGCATATTATGGATGATGGTAGTTCTGATAAAACAGGAGAAATTTCTATAAAACATGCAATAAAAGACTCTCGCATAAAATACCATCACCAAAACCATATAGGTGTACACCGTTTGCATGAGACTTATAATAAAGCGTTGTCCTTATGTAATGGAAAGTACATTGCTATATTAGAATGTGACGATGTATGGTATCCAAATAAGCTTCAGCGCCAGGTTGAAGCTCTGGAGTCAAATTCAGAGTGTGTGTTAGCCTGGGCAAGTGTGTACAACAGTCGGGAGCAAATAAGTGATATTTTAAAATTTCAGCCAGACGCAGAACAGCTAAGGCAAAAGCCGTACTTTGAAAACAAACCAATAGGTATTATAAATAGGGCTATTTATTTCGGAAATTTTATTCCCGCATTAACTATTTTTATCAGAAAAGATGTTTTGAACTCTATTGGTGGATTTAAATATCTCGAAAACCTGCCTTTGATTGACCAACCAACCCTGTACCATTTGGCTAATGAAGGGCATTTTTTTTATGATGAAGAGCCATTGGGCGTATATAGGAGATACAGCACTCAAACAACCAAGAAATTAACCCTTGATATTGTGAAAGGGAATAAAATCTATGTAATCGAACATTACAATAGCCTGTCTGCAAAGCAGAAAGAAATTATTGGTCTTTCTCATCATCAATTGGAAAATGAACTTGCTACAATGGAGATGACAAGTCGTGCCTCATATGCAAGAGCCTGTTTGATTCGAAAAGAATTTTCGATCGCCAGAAAAGAGTATCTTAATGTCGCTTTTTTCCCAAGTACGTTTAATTTGCTTTGGAGGATCCGAGGGATAATAGGATTTTGTTTTGGAGTTGCTAACATGAACGTAGAATCAGTTGCAAAAAAATTAGGCAAAAGATATTATAAATAGCCCTTATTTTATTTCTCATGTACATTATTTTGAAGAAATTTTGGGGGATTATTCCAAAAAGCATCAAAGACGAGATTTGGAGGGTTAGAAAATATTCATTTATAGCCCGCCCATTTAAGAAAAAGGAATGTCTTATTTTTTTTATAGATGGTGAAACATATCACGGAGGATTTTGTGACAGAATGAAGGGAGCTATTTCGTTGTTTCATTATTGTCTGATAAAACAAGTTTCGTTTAAGATTTACTATGTGTTCCCTTTCAAGTTGAGTGATTATTTACTGCCTAACCAGTATGATTGGACGATAAATTCAAACGAAGTGTGCCAAAACTATTTTAGCGTTCAATGCCTCAACCTAATTTCTGATCCAACAATAGAAAGATTAAAAAAACTCAATCCAAAACGACAGGTACATTCATATGCAAACAGAGATATTGTTGACGAACTAAACAAAGAATATGGGACCAGTTTTTTATGGGGGCATTTGTTCCAAACATTATTTAAACCAAATAACATTTTGTCAGACCAGATTAAGTTGCACAAATTAAAATTGGGTGAGGGCTATGTCTCTGTAGCTTTTAGGTTTCAAAACATGCTTGGCGATTTTAAAGAATACAATTTTCCTGAACTATCTGATTTGGACAAAAAACATACTATTCAAAAAAACAAATCGATGTTAAAAGATATTGTTTTAAAATATCCTGGCAAAAAAGTACTAATTACATCAGACAGCATTTTGTTTTTGCAAAAAATTACTGATATAGAAAATACTTATGTAATCCCAATAAAAGGCGATCACTTGGACAATACCACATCAACATCACCAGAATCGCACATGAAGGTATTTTTAGATTTTTTTCTTTTGTCTGAAAGTTCTAAAATATATTCCGTGGGGACAAAGGAGATGTATAAAACCGATTTTCCATTATATGCCTCAAAAATTAGAAATATAAATTTTGAAAGGATAATCATTTAAAATGTGTGATAGAAAGGTACTATTTGTCACATATATCCAAGCCACATTTATTGAAAAACACTTCTCAATCACCCTAAAGTAAGTAATTGATAATTAAATTGGCCTTAACATTATCTCTGCCAATTTATATATATCAGTTTTAGGTGTCCAGCCTAAGTTTTTGATTGTAGAAGGATCAGATACGAGAATTGAATATTCTGGTTTATAAATTTTATTATGGACAAAATGCACTTTCCAATCCATATCAAGTTGCATAAAACAAAGTTCCAACCATTTCTCTATTGAATAGGCCTC
The DNA here is from genome assembly GCA_025360395.1 of Cytophagales bacterium. Lineage (GTDB taxonomy): Bacteria > Bacteroidota > Bacteroidia > Cytophagales > UBA9547 > UBA9547. The sequence continues at coordinate 6,109 of JANYCH010000353.1, forward strand.
ACCACTACCTATTACACACTCCAGTATTTTTTCCTGATTAACCAAAGTCCAGATTGCTTCAACCGAATCTCTTGCATAAGTCCATTCCTTTTGAACGCTGATATCACCGAGAGAAACCTTCTCTTTACTGCCGTTTTTAATTCTTTTGCAGGCTTCAGAAATCATTTTGCTGATGTGCCTTTCTGTTCTTCTGGGGCTCTCATGATTAAAAAAATAACCTATATAGGTTTTGATACCTAATTTTCTGTAATATCTGGCAGCATATACAGATTGAATCCTCGACATGGCATATGCACTGGAGGCATCAAATGGATCTGTTTCCTTAATGGGAACTTCGGTATTTTTAAATTGCAAACCGCTGCCGGAAAGGAAGACTTTTGTTCCCGGGCTATGGTTTTTGACTGCTTCCAGGATATTGATTGTACCATCTAATATTGTATTATGATTTTCAATCAATACATCATGCCTGGTTGTGGAATTTGCAGCAAAATGAAAAATAAAGTCTGGTCTTTCTGATTTTATTGTTCTATTTACAAAATCAGCATCAGCTACGTTGCCTATAATGCCATCACCTGATCTTGATATTTCAAGGTTATCAATATTATTACTTCTTAGTAAATTGTTAAGGTAATATCCATCCTGCCCGTTCGAACCAAAAATTATACTCTTCATTAAGGTTTGATAAGGTTATTTTTTGATAATTTCTATTGATGGTAAAGGAAAAATGAAGCCTATTCCAGCTTCTATTGCCTCCTTTTCCCTTTCTAAAAACTCCTCTTTAAAGTGCCAGGGCAATACAAGATAATAATCAGGTTTCATTGCCCTGGATTCTGCTTCGCTAATAATTGGGATGTCGGTTCCTAAAGTCATTGCCCCATATTTGTCAGGATTTCTTTCGGCTGCAAAATCAATTATCCTGTGATCTATTCCACACCACTGTAAAATGGTGTTTCCTTTTGTTGAAGCACCATAAATATGGATGGTTTTTCCATCTTTTTTTAAATTTTTTAGAAGATGGTTTAATTCTTCTTTATGTACATTGATCCTGTCCTGAAAATGACGGTAAGGTTTATCCGTATCTAATTCCAGGTCAAACTCATCCTGCCTGAATTGTTTGAGATTTTCCATGAACTCTTCATTTTTCCAGGAAAAATTATCCGTATGAGTTGCAAAACATCTTATGCTACCTCCATTTATATCATTGTGAATTACATTGATAATCTTCATTTCGGCACGTTGCATAATGCCTTCTATCACTGCCAAACTATAGTATTCAATATGTTCGTGACAAATGGTGTCATAAGAATTCATTTTTAGCATAGTAGGCATGTATGACATTTCGAAAATCCAAATGCCATCTTTGGCTAAAACTTCTTTTACAGACTTGCTAAATAATACAGGATCTTCCAGATCATAAAACATCGCAATAGAAGTAACGATGTCGAACTTCTGATTATTTATCCTGTTTATTAATTCGTTTGATGGGAAAATATCCTGGATTACGTTAATATTTCCTTTGATTTCTTGAGCTACATCTGATGGATCTACACCATATTTTTGAAACTGTTCCGGATAGTATTTTAACAGTGTTCCGTCATTACAACCGATGTCTAATACTCTTGCGTTCGGTTTAGATACAAACTTGATAGCGGAATCTGCAATGCCTTTTAAATGATCGTGCATTGTTTTATTGGTACCTGAGCGGTACCAATATGCTGAATAAAGAATTTGTGGAGGTACCGTATGCAGCATTTGCAATAAACCGCAGGCATTTTCATCCAACATAGGATTACATCTTACTAATGAACAAGCTATCCTTCTATTTGGAGGTAATTCCTTGCCTGATTTAATAAAAGAACCTTGTAAATGTTGTTCACCAAGATTTATGACCGGTGTAAGGGATTTGGAACCACAAACACGACAAGTTGTTCTATGAGTTAAGTGCATATCAAAAGTTAATTGGGTAAGATGAAAAAGTTAAAATTAATTATTAAGAGGTTTTTTGAACCATACATATAATATGATATGGTGCCTGTTTTTCTATTTGAATAATTTTTAACCCAGCGTATTTCAATAATTCAGTTAGGTTGTTCTGATCAAATGTATGATGGTGTAAACATCTGTTCTCCAGGTTTAACAAAGATCTTTTGGCAAATTCTTCTTTATTGCCAGCTCGTTTATCCATTGTAAGATCATGGTATTCTAAAATTTCTTCCATATGAGAGAGATCATCTTCACCCATAGTATTATTAAAATCTTCAATAAAATGATTTAATGTTGTTAAAGGCCGGTTATGGTCAAAAGTGTTTGCCTTGTCAGGAACAACGATCAATAAATAACCGTTTCTTTTTACAACTCTTTTCCATTCAATTATTGCTTTTATAGCATTCCCGCAATGTTCTAAACAATGGCTGCTTAGTAGGAAATCATAGGTTTCATCTTCAATGCCTTTAAGATCTGCGGCCTCTTTTATAAATTGGAATCCTGATTTTCCTTTATAAAACCTGAAATTATTTCCTTCTTTCAATGAGCCTTCCCAAACTGTACTTCCGCTGAAATTGCAGCAATCTAAAGAAGTTATATGCTTATAAATTGGTAAAACATCGTAATCATTAAAAATCTGGCTTGGCCCTCCAATTTCAATTCCTTTTTTACCCCTTACCAGATTTATATATAAATCAGGGTTTTTTACAGTTATTCTAATGGACGGAAAAATGAATCCAAGAAAATACCGGATTATATTTTTAAGTTTTAATCTGTCCATCTTAGAATTCTTAGGAAGTTATTATGATTTTAATAATTGACCGAAATACCTGCTTTTTCTGATAAAATATTGATAAACGATAGATTTATTAAAAATAGGAGTGGCAAAGGTATTTAGTGAATTTGTTCGATTTATTTTGCTGAGAATGACATGGGCATAAAAACTAAAGTGCGCCTTTAAAATTGCAGAAACAAACCTGAATTCTAATTTCATAAAATGTCTTAAACCGGATATTCCATCTAAAATCAATCTTATAAATATGGTGTGATAAAGTTTTTGCCTTGGTAAATTTTTGTACAACAAAAATAATCCATTCCTGTAGTTTAAAAAGGTTTTATATGGACTGGATTTTTGCAATGTTCCGCCCCCCAAGTGATATACAGTACTTTCACTGGTGTATAAAATTTTATAACCTAAATTCTTAAGCCTCCAACATAAATCTATTTCTTCCATATGGGCAAAAAACGCCCAATCAAAACCAGCATGTTTATGGAATAAGTCAGATCTAATAAACATACATGCTCCTGAGGCCCAGAAAATTTCAGAAACATCGTTGTACTGTGCTTTATCTTCTTCCAAGGTGTCAAAAATTCGTCCTCTGCAAAACGGATATCCTAACCAGTCAATATGCCCTCCGGCACCACCAGCGTATTCGAAAAAACTTTCGTTTTCGTAGGATAAAATTTTAGGTTGAACCGCAGCAACATCTGGTTGTTTGTCGAAAATCTCAATTATCGGATCGATCCAGCCTTCTGTAACTTCAACATCAGAATTCAGTAAGACATAATATTCTGATTTTATTTGCTGTAAACCTTTATTATAACCATCACAAAATCCCAGATTTCGGTCATGCCTTATAACAGATATAGCTGGATAAGTTATTGAAAGCCAATCCTTAGATCCGTCCATCGAGCCATTGTCCACAACAAATATTGAATGGCCTATTGAATGTTGAACAACTGAAGGCAAAAACGTTTTTAAATGTCGTAAACCATTCCAGGTAAGGATAACAATTGCAACTTTCATAGTGGAGTGGAAGCCTGAATTACCGGGCGCCGAATAAGCTGTTTAAGTCTAAACCAGGTATATTTGGCATAACTCCTTCTGTAGCTTTTTTCATTTCATCCTTTGACTTTTCAGCCACACTTTCCATTGCTTTATTGACTGCTGCCACACAAAGGTCCTGTAACATTTCGTGGTCTTCAGGTTTAATTAAAGAAGGATCAATGTCCAGTTTTAATAGTTTGAACTGGCCATTTACTTTAGCCTTGACCATTCCTCCACCAGATTCACCTTCGGCACTTATGTTTTGCAAATTGTCTTTGGCTTTTTGAAGATTGGCTTGCATTTCTTTCACTTTGCCAAACATATTCATCATGTCGAACATACTTTCAGATTTTATTTTATTAATTGTAAAGTACCATTTCTTTTATAAACATTTCCCTGCTTATCAGTAGCTTGTACTTTGTACATGTAAGTATCAACTGGCGCATTTTGTCCGTTTACTTTACCATCCCAACCCTGCCGAAATGATTTTGTTGCGAAAACACCTTCGCCATTCCGGTTCCAAATCTCTAAATTAAATTCCCTGATAAATAAACCTTCAGCATGGAATATATCGTTTAATCCATCTCCATTAGGGGTAAATGCATTTGGCATATTAAAATTGCCTTTTTGCAAGGCTTTAAAAATATTGGAATAAGATATTTTACCTGAAGTAGAAACAGCCTTAATTCTAAAGTTGATAACCTGTTCTAAGGTATCAAGACCTTTATCTATATACTCGAGCGAATTGCCAACACTTACAGATGAATATGGATTTCCATTTTCATCTGTTTTTTCCACAATATATTCCTTAACGCCCTCAGCCCAGCCTACATAAGGTTTCCAGATCAAATTTCTGGATAAGGCATCAACAACAAAACCACTTAAAAAGACGGGACATGACAAAGAACTGTAATCTGATGTATTTCCGCAGTTGTCGGTATAAGATACCTTGTAACAAATTTGATTAACTATTGGATAATTGAGTATATCAACAAAACCTGTTGTATTACTGTTGCCAAGGAAATTGTAAACAGATTTATCTGTGGAACTTATAACTGTGTAACTATTTACTAATGAAACGGTAGCTGGCCATTCCAAATTAATAAATCCACCTTTCACATCTGACTGCAAATCTGATATAGTAAAAGGTTTTTTCTTACTAATAGCATTCAGACATATTTTGTTGGATATAGAGATTGAGTTTTCAGGCGTTGTTTCAGTTATTTGGTAACAATAGTTATTCCCACATTTAATAATGGTATCTGAATATTGCCTGGGTTGAGGTCGAACTTGAAAATCAGAATTAGATTGGCCGTTAACAGCTATAGAAAAATTATTGCCGGATGAATTTGTTTCCCAGGTCAGATTGTTTTTTTCCGGGACGGCAGTTCCTTTCAATTTAATTGTGCAAACCTCATTCGAAAAACTTCCCGTTTGACCGCAATAATCTATTGCCCTCATTTTTACACAGTAAAGAAGGTCCTTATTTAATGCTTTTAAATTTAACGATTGCTGGCTGCTGTTTTTAATCGTATCATAAATAGAATAAGTGTTCGAAACATTGTCTTTGATCTGCACCTGGTACATTTCACTGCTAATACCATTATAAAATATATCAGCTGATAAATCGTCATTCACTGTTAATTTGAAAATACTCACATTAGGTAAAATCACATTTCCTGTTGATGTCAGTGTGGTTTGACCGCCGCATTTTGCGCCAAAATAATTGCCTTTTATGCTGATAGGAGAGAAGTTAAGATCAACTATGCCAGAGGATCCCTTTTTTATAGTGTCTTTTTTATTTGTGCTGCTTGTGAGAATGTATTCATCATATTGAACATCATTTGCTATGATTAAAGCTTTGTTATTTGCACAAGGAAATGAAGTTATTTTTGGATTTGGTGTGGGTTTAACAAGAACTGAATGAGTTATTTTTTTTATTGTAGCAGTTGAACCACAAGTGAAATTTCCACTTTGCGTTACAAAATATAATCCAGGATTGTCATAAGTATGAGAAGTTACGGCAGTTGGTGGGCCGTTTGTTTCATAAACATATTCCACAGATCCGTTACTGCAATCTTTAACAGTGAATGTATATGGGGCGCAACCCAATGAATCTGGTTGGATGTTAAAACAAGGGCACTTTTGCGAAATACCCGCAAAAGAAAGACATAAACCAAAAAAAAGTAAAAGCGTCTTCAATTAATAATTATTGCGGTTCAAATATACTTAAATCATCAAGGTGTACCTAAACGAAATTTAAACCACAACGTATTAATTCATATCCTTTAATTGTAACAAAATTTTTATAACAGTATTTGATATAGAATCTGATAATAAGTAAAAGCAAACAAAAGATGTATAGAAAAATGCAGAAAACAATAAACTTTCTAACAGGCATATTCCTCAGTTTAGCCTCTATAGTTTGTTCCCAAACATT
>JANYCH010000017.1 GCA_025360395.1 Cytophagales bacterium
GTAATTTTAAATGCAAGCCTGGAACTGGGTGCTGGGTCTCAACTAAAAATTAAATCAGATTCGGTACCTGTTTTAAGTGCAATTGACAGCCTTTCCAACTTAATTCTGTCAGGTAATTCAAGGTTAAAAAATAAAACCTATGGAACTTTAAAACTCGATAGTACCGGTACAAAAACTTTGACAAATGATACAATTAACATTAAAGGCGATTTGATACTTGAGTCGAATGTAACCTTAAAAGGTAAGCCAACTGTTATCATGCTTTCCGGAAACCTTACTCTAAACGATTCTTTACCAGTCTTCGAAAATATTAACCTCGTATTGCTCAAAAAGTCACATAAAATTGATACAAAGGCGGGAGATCTTTCCCTTAACAGCTTGTTTTATACTGATACGAGTAATATAACATTGTTAAATGGAACCCAGCTTAGAATTGGATCATCTTCAGGCGGAGGTTTATTTCCTGGACAGAACTCTACACTCAATATTGGTAGCGGTAGTTTATCAATAGAAGGAAAAGGTTCTTTAAACCCTTCAAATAAAATAGCAAGAATCTCCAGCTATTTGGGAACACTTAATATAAACAGCACAACTGGCTCAGACTCTTACCTATACCCAAGTATTTCCAGTTTTAATTTTAAAGATATTTCAACCAATATAAATGTCGGAAGGACAGTTTACCTGAAAGATTCGCTTAAACTTTCTAATACCTTAAAATTAAAAAGCGGGACCTTCAATACAGGGAACTTTCTTATTCTGGCTTCTGATATTTACGGAACCGCAAGGATAGCGAAAGTAGAAGCTAATGCAACTTTAACTGGCAATATTAGATGGCAACGTCTGATTGGACCATTTAAAAAACTATCCTATTACTATATAGGTACGCCAATTAAGACCACTAAAGCGGCCATTATAGACAAGTATTTTACAATACTTGGTTTTCAACCAAACCAAATATCTACTATGGCCTCTTATAGCGAGCCTATAGGTAAATGGATCGGGGTAAAAGATTCAAACACAGTTCTTTCTGTTGGAACTGGTTACAGGGCTTTATTGAGAAATAACGACATTATATATCCAGACAGTTCTGGTTTCTTAGAAATAAGTGGAATACCTATGGTTGGGAATGGAACATCTAATACTGGGACACTTAATGTTCCGGTAACTAAAAACGGAGTTGGCTGGAATGTGGTCAGCAATCCTTACCCTTGCGAAATTGATTGGAAGTCTGTTACCCTTTTAAGCCCCGATGTTGAAGATGCATTTTATATGTGGGATGGGGCTAAGAAAACCTACCGGGTTTACAAAGGACCAGGCGGTACAGGTGCTCCAGGTGTTGCTACTTTAGGAATGTCCCCAATTATAAATTCAGGACAGGGATTTGTTGTGAAAGCTAAGAATAGCGGTAATTTGAATTTCAATGAAGATGCTAAAAGAAGTGATACCATTCAACCTGCTTTTTACAGAGAGGCTTCGTATCCTTTGCTTCGTATCAATTTAAGAAACGCAGATTACCAATCTGATGAAGCAATCCTAAGGTTTTATGATGATGCCACCAAATATTTTGATGATGAATACGATGCTATCAAATACACAGGTAATTATCAAAACATTTCTACAATTGCGGGTACAGATAATTTGACCGTAAACACATTGCCTTATTATGCAAAAAATATAAGTGTGCCTATTTACACACAAGCTTATTATAAAGGCGATTTTTATTTGGACTTTACAGATATGGAATCCTTCCCTACTGAAATAGACATTTTCTTAAAAGATAATGTATTGGGTACATTTACTGATGTGAGAAAGAGCTTCTCTTACAAGTTCACTTCCGACGCTTTAGATACAAAAACAAGATTTGAAATTGTATTCAACAATTTGCCTTCTGCGCTTGTTACCAATTATGAAAATAGTAGCAGCGTTATTAATAAATTGATAGTGCATCCAAATCCTGCTGAACATGAAACATCATTTAATATAATGATGGAATCGGCCGGAATGATTAACCTGGAAGTAATGAATATGAATGGCTTAATCGTTTATAATTCTCAAATTGCTGGTCAATCCGGTTCAAACAAAATAGACTGGATTATCGAAAAGTATAAAATTGTGGCAGGGATTTATTATTATAAAATAAATACCAACGGAAAAGACTACACTGGTAAATTGGTAATACAATAAAATGATGGGCGTTTTTTATAAATTGTTTTACTTTACTTTCTTTCTGTTCTTATTAATTTCAATAAATCCGGCAGCAGCCCAGCCAGATTGTGATTGCAATCTGGGTGAAGAAAATATTTGTGAATTAGGTGAGTGTGATGATCCGATTGTCTGTTGCCAGGTTGTGACTGTCCCTGTTAATTCAAAAATCTATTACTTAATTATAGCTGCAGCATTCTTAGCCGTGTTTTCGGTATTTAAGGTTAAGAAATCAACTTTTCATAAATTTCAATACTCTGCTTTGCAGAAGATGTCCAGGAAAATTCGGCGCTTCTTTTAGCGCCCCTAGCTATTAATTCTGATTTTAATTGAGCGCTATTTTCTACTTTTATAAGAGCTGTTACAATTTCTTCAACAGATTCTGGATTTACCAATACCGCAGCATCGCCTGCTACTTCTGGCATTGAAGAAGTGTTAGAAGTTATAACAGGAACATTACAGGCCATCGCTTCCAGGATTGGGATACCAAAACTTTCCCTTAATGAAGGATATAGAAATATATCACACGCCTGGATTAATAGCGGCAATTCTTTGTTATTCACATAACCAGGAGAAAAAGTTTTGTCTATTATCCGGCTATCCAGTCCTTCTGAGTTTACAAAGTTTCTTAAGCTGTCTTTTGGGTAATCTAAAACTACAAGGTTAAGATTGCCGTTCTGCTGAAGATATTTTGAATATGCCCGGACAACATTTGGAAGATTTTTCTTTGGATTTTGGTTTCCTAAAAAGAGAATAAATTTCTCTGGCAATTTATATTTTAGCTTTATATTTTTTATTTCTTCAGCGGTATGCTGATGAAAGAAGTGGTTCCCAACTCCGTTATATACAACCTTTACCTTATCATCGTTATAATGGAAATGTTCCTTGATCCTTTTTTGTTCAAAATAAGAAACTGTAATGAGCATATCAGTACTTTTTACCATCTCAGGCACTAAGAATTTCCGATAAAGATTTCCAAATTTCTGATAAAGTGTACCTTTATTTAATGGGTTAACCTCTAAAAAGATAATATCATGCAAAGTCACTACCTTTTTACACGAAGCGAAAATCGGCGCAGTGTTAGCAGTACAATGTAAAACGTCCAGTTTTAATTTCTTCACATAATAGGGCAGGTAAACCTGTTCCCACAACGGGTAAGGCATAGAAGGCATTACATGCACAATAAAATTCGGATGCGAAAGATTGAGACACAAAACGTCGGCATCCTTTTTTATAAAGATGTGATATTCATTTACTCTGTCAATCTCATGCAAGGATTTAATCAGCTCAAGTGCTACGATATCCATTCCATGCTTTTTAGGCCTGAACAATCTCTGGGCTTCTATTCCTATCCGCATTATTAAAAATTATTTTTGAATTAGTTATTCTATAAAACAATAAAAAAATCCTGTCATTTTATAATATTTAACTTTATTACAAAATCTATACCCTTCTTTTATGTTTAAAAAATCAAGTCTGTCTATCCTGGTCCTTTTGACACAATTTTTTATGGGATGCACGCAAAATAACCCTCAGCTAAAATCCCAATTTATACTTAGCAAGGACATGGTTATCAATGAGTCCGGCTGTGGTTACGGCACTTTTATAGCAGATGAACAAACATCTGCAAAGCCCGAAACCTTTTGGAATGGGCAAGACAAAGAACATTGTAAAGCTTTTAAATCATCCCTGATCATCAATTTATTTCAAAAAATAAGCATAACAAACGTATACTTATATTGTAAGGAAAGCTCTGAAGCTATCATATCTGCCCAACCAGATAAGCCCGGGAACATTATAACCAAGCTTATTTCAGGCTGGAACAAAGTATCTATTAACGCGACTACATCTTTTATAAGTATCTCATTTATAAAAGGAAGTAAACTGGGCGAGGTTTTAGTTGACGCAAGTCAAAAATACAGTGTCATAAAAACCAAGGAATCAATTCCTCAAAAGGTATTGATGCAGGATTTTATCGGTACCAACGCCTTTGTAGATGTTCCTTTGGGTTTATTAGAACCTTTCGGATGTGTACGGGAATATCATGACTGGCCCGACTGGAACGAGCCCCAAAAAGATTCATTTCAACTTAATATCTCAAAACAGGGCTTTGACTTTCAGAATTTTTATGTCAACCTGAATAGATTAGGAAAAACGGTTGTTCCTACACTCCAAAAAACTCCCAGATGGCTAACGGGAGAAAGCAATGTACAAGCCAAACCAATTGCTAAAAATGCTAATGCTTATGATCCAGCATCTTATTCCAGACATGCCCTTTTTCTCTATAAATATGCTGAAAACTTTAGTAATCCGGGTCAGGGAAATGTGAAATATTATGAAAACTGGAACGAACAGGACAAATGGTGGGAGTCTGGCATTAGTTATTTTTCTCCTTATCAATATGCAAGTATGTCGAGTGCCGATTTGGACGGGAACTTAAACAAAATGGGTTCAAATAGAGGAATTAATGCTAATGGAGGAAAAAACAAGCTCGTAATGGCCGGATTGGCTAACCCCAAAACAGATTATTTAAACGCTCTTAAGTACTGGTGTGATAAAAACAGAAAAGGGGATTTTGCCTGGGATGTAATAAACTACCACAGGTACAGCAACAGTGCAGGATTGCCAGACAACCAGCCTAAAGAAGGTATTTGTCCGGAGAAAGGAAATGTTTATTCAGAAGCAAAAGAAATAGTAGATTTTAGAAACAAGCATTTACCTGATGTAGAAGTCTGGATATCAGAGTTTGGTTATGATACCGAGAATTCACCACAACAATGCAAACCGATAGGAGGAAAAAATAGTGAACTGGTCCAGGCCGATTGGCTAATCAGGTCATACCTGCTCCTTTCTGCTGCCGGCATTGACAAAGCTTTTCAATATATGATAAGGGATTTTGCCAAAACTGGTTTATATGCAACCAGCGGCCTTTATTCTACCACCTTAAAAGATAAACCTTTCCTAAGGCCAGCCTGGAATTATATCAACACCCTTAAGTGCGCTTTACTAGATTCATATTTTGAAAAATTAACCCTGGACACAACATCAAATCTATATACTGCAGTTTATGCTGACAAAAATAATACATTAAAAAAAACCAGTGTAATATGGCTTGGGTCTCAATCTGGTGAAAACAAAGAATATACTCTGCCCAAGGGAGAAGGACAATTAATTCAGTTTTCTGAAAACGATGCCTGCGGATCAAGGAAAAACATTAACACTTCTAATATAACAGTGTCTGAAACACCAGTAATATTTGTAGAAAACGTAGGAAATATTAAGAGCTCTTGCAGTAAACTCAAGTTAACACCAGCCAGCGATCTAAAAGTTAAGGATTTATATGGCGTTGAAGTATCGACTCTCACTGATGATCAAAACACAAATAATGATCCTCTATTTGGATTAATTGCACAAAATCCAGTTTCCGCATGGAAAACTAATTATAATTCTAAAGGTTCTAATGGCATAATTATTTACCTGAATACCTCAAAAAGAATTCATTCTTTACAATTATTTGATGGTGCTGGTACTGGAGAAATTCAGATTTCTACCAAATCCGCACAAGTGTGGACTGTTGTAAGTAATATTAAATTGAATCTTTACAATAAATGGAAAACCGTTATCATAGATTCAGACGTAAGTGAAATTAAGATTGAGAAATTAACAGGAGGCCCGGATGTAGGTGAAGTGTTGATTTACGAAAACATTAAATATTAGGTCATTATTCTATTAAATCTTACATGTTCTTAATAAAACATATACTTAAGAGGCACAATAATTGATTCAATTTCGTTATATTTAATAACCTGTCGAAATATAAACATTAGCAATATGAGTATGACAAAATTACTGGTCGTAGATGATGCATTTACAATACTTTCCCTGGTAGATAATGTTTTTAAAAGGAAATATGAAGTTATTAAGTGCAATTCGGTAACTGAAGCTATTAATTTTCTGGACAACGACGTACCAGACGTTATCATTACAGATTTAAATATGCCAGGAGTTAGCGGTGAAGAGTTCGTAACTTATTTAAAATCTAATTCCCGGCTCGAATATGTACCTATAGTGGTATTATCAAGTTCAGAAAATGCTTCTACCAGAATTAAGCTGCTTAAATTAGGAGTGGACGATTTCGTTCAAAAACCATTTAATCCGGAAGAGTTAGGGTTAAGAATTGAGAATATTCTAAGAAGGTACAACTTAAAATCAATAGCAGCATAGATTTTCCTTTATGTCCAATCATTCACCTGAATTTCGTTTGCCATTTTGGAAAAGGGCATTCGATATTCTGTTTAGCCTTGGAGTAATTATTGTTATCTCGCCGGTATTACTCACAGTTGCGGCTATCATCCGTTTATCATCCAAAGGGCCCATAGTTTATAAATCTAAAAGGGTAGGTAGCAATTACCGCATTTTCGATTTTTATAAATTCAGGAGCATGTATACTGATGCTGACCAGAAATTACATTCTCTGGCGAAGACCAACAATCAATATGCAACTAAAAAGAAAGCCAAAGAACAAGATGTTTCTGGTAAATGTGCCGAATGCATTGCAAACAATGAAGATTGTAAAAGTCTGATGTACTTCGATGATATCGCAGTATGCGAAAAAGTTTATATACAAAACAAAAAGGACTCAAGTGGCCAGGCTTTTATGAAAATAAGCAATGACCCAAGGATAACCCCAATTGGACATTTTTTGAGGAATTCAAGTATTGACGAACTTCCCCAACTGTTCAATGTTCTTATAGGAGATATGTCTATAGTTGGGAACAGGCCGCTGCCATTATATGAAGCAGAAAAACTAACTACGGATCAACAATCATTAAGATTTTTAGCACCTGCAGGTATCACAGGCTTATGGCAGGTTTCTAAACGTGGCCAGAAAGAAATGTCTGAGGATGAAAGAATGGAATTGGATAATACTTATGCTAAAAACCATTCATTACTTTTTGATATTAAAATTATACTAAAAACGTTCCCTGCACTGCTACAGAAAGACAATGTATAACGAAGCAGATTTACCTTTAATTTCCATTATTACAGTCAATTACAAGCAAACTGAAGTAACTATTCAGTTGATGGATTCACTGGCAAAATGTACATATCCAAATTTTGAGATTATTGTAGTGGACAATGGCTCAAATCAGGGCCTCGAAAAGGTTTTTAAAAATACCTATCCGGCTGTAAAGTGTATTACAAGTGTTCCTAATCTGGGATTTGCAGGTGGAAATAACCTAGGAATAGAAATTGCGAAAGGAAAGCACGTTCTTTTTATCAATAACGATACAGAAGTAAAGCCGGATTTTCTTCAGCCAATGGTTGAGTTATTGGAAAATGATGCCAGAATAGGCTTGGTTTCGCCCAAACTTATTTATTTTGATACTGAAAATCTTATACAGTATGCAGGTTCAACCGGCATAAATCCTTATACAGGACGTGGAGAAAAAATAGGAAGTTTCCAGAAAGATATTGGTCAATTTGACGATATCCGGGAAACCCAGCTAGGCCACGGAGCCGCAATGATGATCCCAATGGAAGTTATAAAAAAAGTTGGGATGATGCCAGACATTTTTTTCCTCTATTATGAGGAGCATGATTGGTGTGAAGCAATCAAAAGGGCTGGTTATAAAGTTTATTATACTGGGAAATCAGTCGTTTACCATAAAGAATCTGTTTCGGTTGGCCGCACAAGTCCTTTAAAAACATATTATATGGCCAGGAACCGCGTATTGTATCTCAGACGAAACAATAAAACTGGACCTTTATTAACTTCGTTGCTGTTTTTTGCATTGCTGACTGTTCCTAAAACCACCATTAAGCATTTAGTTAAAGCCCAATGGGAGCATTTGAAGGCTTTTTATAAAGGAGTTTTCTGGAATCTTTCTCACTACAATGTACACGGCTTCCCTGTATTGAAAAACGCATGAGCGCCAATAGTTTAGTCCAGAAATTCAAAGAAAAAACAGGAGGAAAATCATTTTTCGAAATGATTGGAGTTGTTGCAAATGCTATTTCCCGAATAATACAAGCTAAAATTTATCTTAGAAACTGTAATAAAGTAGGTAAACTCGTTTCTGTCAATCAAAAACCTTTAATAAAAAATCAAGGATATATAGAATTTGCCGATGAAGTCCGCATCTGGTCTATGGTGAACAGGACCAAGATTTTTGTTGAAAAGGGAGGTAAACTTATCGTTGGCAGAAACTCCAGAATTAACGGGGCACATATTTCTTCCAGCAATTCTGTTACGATTGGAGAAAATGTCCGAATCGGGCCTTATGTAATCATCATGGACGATGATTATCATGACATCAATGATCATTTTGCACCAGAAGGTGGCAAAAGATCCCCGATTGTGATAGAAGACAACGTTTGGGTGGCAATGGATGCCAAAATTTTAAAAGGTGTTAGGGTAGGGAGAGGAAGTGTAATTGCTGCATCATCTGTTGTAACAAAAGATGTTCCCCCATATTCAGTTGTGGCTGGAATCCCTGCCAAAGTTATCAAGCAAATCCCTCATTAAAATGTTTGGTAAAGTATTATTATATCTTGCGATAGCTTTTTTTTTGATTGTAGCGGGACTCTATGGTTACATCTGCATTTTTCAGGAAACAAAGACTTTAAATCAGGAAACGAGAAATGAAATAGCCGGAAGTTTTATTGAACTTTCCAAAGGCTACGTTCATTACCAGTTGGAAGGCCCTGATAGTGGTGAAACAGTGATATTGATTCATGGGGCAGGTTCTGGTTTTTATGCGTGGGATAATAATTTCGACTTTTTAGTAAAAAACGATTTTAGGGTTTTAAGATATGATCTATATGGTCGCGGATTTTCTGACAGGCCTGGGGCAGTATATGATACCACTTTATTTTTGAACCAATTAGAAGAAGTAATACAAAAACTTAATCTTAAAGCTCCTTATTCACTGGTTTCTGTTTCCATGGGTTCAAGCATTGCAATCCCGTTTGCCAAAAATAATGAATCGAAAGTAAAAAACCTGGTGCTTGTAGACCCCGCTTCGCTTGGTGATGGCAATATAGCATGGTATCTCCGGAAACCTGTTATATCTTCTTTGCTGATGAGCTTATATTGGTACCCTAGGGCAGTTGAAAAGCAAATGAAAGAATTTTACAATCCTTCAGCTGTATTTGAGTATAGGGAAAAGTCTCAAAGGCAGTTGAAATACAAAGGACTTAAAGCCGGCATGTTGTCCTCATGGCAAAATATGCTAACGCTTAACTTTAAAAAAGAGCTTGACTATCTTGGACATACTAAAACAAACGTTTTAATTGTTTGGGGCAAAAATGACCCTTTAATTTCACCAGAAGTAAGCAAACACTATATGAAATACGTGCCTCAGGCAAAATTCATAGAAATTGACAAGGCTGGCCACCTCTCCAACTATGAAAGGCCTGATATTTTTAACAAAGTCCTTTTAACTTTTCTAACTGATGAAAAATAAAAACATCATCGTACTTGGACAACAGGATTGGGAATCTGCTATTGGAAGTAATAATATAAATATTGCCAGGGAATTTGCCCGAGATAACAAGGTTATTTATGTAGACAATGCCCTTGACAGGAAAACACTTCATAAACATAAAGACAATGTGCTCGTTAAGAAAAAACTTGCCTTTGTAAATAAAAAAGAAATTGGGCTTGAAGAAGTAATGCCCAACCTTTGGATTTTGTACCCTTCTTCTATTATGGAATCTGTAAACTGGCTGCCGGAAGGGATGGTTTACAATTTCATCAATAAAATCAACAACGAAAGGTTGGCCAAAAGCATTAGAAAAGCGGCAAAACAATTACATTTTGATGAGTTTTATCTTTTTAACGATTGTCTGATTTCGAAGGGGTTACACCTGAAAGAATTGCTTAACCCCATAAAATATATTTATTATTCAAGGGATAATTTCAGTACACAACCTTATTTTCAGAAGCATGCAATTCGGGAAGAGAGGGAATTAATTGCAAAGGCGGACTTAGTTGTGGCCAACTCCGGGCAGCTAGCCCAGATAGCAAGAAAATTCAACAAGAATTCCCATGATATTGGCCAAGGCTGCGATTTGAGTTTATATGACCCGTCTAAAACTACTATTGCACCTGAAATGCAAAAAATTGCAAAACCAATTATAGGCTATACAGGATTTTTAACTTCATTAAGGCTTGATATTCAACTAATTGAGCATGCAGCCATTTCGCATCAGGACTGGCAAATAGTACTGATTGGGCCAGAAGATGATACTTTTAAAGCTAGTAACCTTCACAACCTACCTAATGTCCATTTCCTGGGTAACAAGAACCCGAATGACCTGGCAGATTATATCCGTGCTTTTGATGTAACGATCAATCCTCAGCTTGTAAATGAATTAACGAGAGGAAATTATCCCAGGAAGATTGATGAATACCTGGCAATGGGGAAGCCTGTGGTAGCTACCAAGACAGAGTTTATGAGTTATTTTGAAGCATTCTGCTATTTATCTACGAACAAGATAAACTTTGTGGCCATGATAGAAAAAGCCTTAAATGAAGACAGCTCCGAGAAACAGCAAAAAAGGGTGGAATTTGCTCACACACATTCATGGGAGAAAAATGTGGAAAAAATCTATGCTTTATTATAAAATTTAGATCTTTATTTCTAACTATTGAAATGCCAGTTCTGAAAATCGTCAATATCTGAAATTATTAATTTAGACAAGGTTCCGATCCTAGTCAGCTTTAAACAAACTTAAATAAATCTTTTTCCAGGCCATTTTACTAAACATATCCTCTACCTTTTTCCGGCCATTATTTGAAAACAATTCACACTTTTTTTCATCAATTAAAAGACTGGAAATCCTATTCTCCCATTCCTGTTCACTTTCACAAATAAATCCGTTCAGTGAATCTGTAATAATCTTATTATTTGCATCCGTTGGACTGGCAATAGCAGGAATTCCCAAAGCCATGTATTGTAGAGCTTTAAATCCGCATTTGCCTTCTTCCCATTCTGTTTGTTCAAGAGGCATCAATCCAATATCCAATGTGGCAAGGTCTTCCCATTCAGTCGCCTTATTCCAGGGAATAAAAGAATATTTTTCAAGATCAGGTTTAGGATCTTTATCTGCAATAACTATAAACCTGAATGATTGGAGTTTTTGAAGTTTCTGTAAAACAGGTATTAACCAGCCTAAATATTTCAATGTAGAGTGTGTACCAGTCCATCCAAGGACCTTGATAGTTGGAACTACCTGAACAGACTTCTTTGCAATTTCTTCCATATCCAAAGTTGTAGGCACATAAATAGTGTTGGAATTAAATTTTCGGGCATAATCACAAAGAAAATCATTGCCACAGGTAACTTTTTGGGACCACGAGCAAATGTATTTTACCTTCCAGTGGCATTTAAGCATTGCTGCTATTCTGTTTTCATTTGAGGTATTGCTTAACCAGATGGCATCATCAAAATCGTAAATAATTTGCTTTTGAAATACTCGTGCAATGAACCATTCAAAAACTGGAGGGCCTATCGGACTTGCTTCTCTGTGTATAAAAATAAAATCAAATTTATTAACCTGAAAAAGTATAAAGAACCTCCTAATAAAACCACAAATAACCCCAAAAGCTTTTTTAATAATCCTGCCCCTTTTATAAAGAGAATTAAAGCTCCTTTCAGACAGAAAGGACTGGAATTTTAACTCATATTCCTTACTTAACACATCCCAGTACTGCTCAAACCTAAACCTTTGAGACGCAACCCTTCCAAAAGGATAGGGTGTTAAAAATAAAATCCTGGGTTTGCGGGAAGATCCCAAATTACATCATTCTAATTTCGATCCTCCTGTTTCTGGTACGGCCTTCTTCAGTAAAATTGTCTGATATCGGGGCTGTTTCACCATAACCTTTGGCTGTAATCCTTTTTTCAGAGATTCCCTTTTCAATCAAATATGCTTTTATAGCATTGGCTCGTTTCTGCGAAATATTAAAATTAACAGCATCTTCACCTACATTATCAGTATGCCCGGCTACCTCTATTTTCATAGTGGGGTTTTTAACCATTTCCTCGTATAACTTGTCAATTTCTATTTTTGCATTTTCGTATAATTCAGATTTGTTTGGGCCGAAATGGATTTTCAATTCATAAATGCGATTGTATTTAGTAATAATTTTGATCTGCAAATTTTCTTCCATGGTAAATTTTCCGTCTTGACGGGGAATTTCAAATAAACCAAAATCAAATTTTGCACCAGATTTTTCTACAACAAGTTTATGTGAACTTCCTTTTTTCAAGAGAACAGATGTATTTCCATCTAAATCAGCTGTATCGGAACGAAGTTTTTTATCAGCTAAATCTTCCAGCTTAACAACTGCACCTTGTTCTGGTGCACCTTTATCGTCTGTAATCTTAAAAATAACAACAGCATCATAATCAGTTGGTTGCAAAGTATTTTGGGCAAATACCAGGTTGGTTATTAAAAAGTTGATTGCCAATAAAAGATTTTTCATGGTCTGAATTAAAATTCTTTGATCACAAAAATAACAAATGTCTATACACTGACACAATTTTTTCATATTCCAAATTTGTAAAATCAAAATTCAAACTGTATTATTGTCCTATAATGCGGACGGATTTTTAAACGACTTCGCTCTCCGCGCACAATCTTAATAAATTCTGTTTGCCTTGTTTTTAATTTTGGGCCAAACCTGATCTTTTAAAAATTCTTACCTACCGTATACAATTTATCCATTCCGTACCCCAACGCATGTACAACATTAATGATTTGGACCTTTTGCTTATTTCTGAGCTAAGGGACATTGCCGAAACCCTCGGCCTAAAGAATGCAAAAAAGCTTACTAAAGAAGAACTCATTTATAAAATTCTTGATAAACAGGCAGTTATTCCTGACAATGAATTACCAAATCTTCCTCAATTGCCTCAATCGTCAAAGGCGGAGAAAGTAGCTCCAGAAGTAAAAGAACCAGCTGCAGAAACTTCTGAACCTAAAGCTGAGGTTGTCAAAAGAGATCCTGTAAGGGTCCGTAAGAGAGAAAATGTGAGGGAAGCTGAACCAGACGTATTAGTTGATTCACACAACGTAGGTTATGAAGAACCAAAAATGGAGGCTTCACAACCAGTCGTTCAGCCAACTTATAAGGAATATAAAAACGAATCAGAGCAAACAGGTTATAACCAGGAGCCCATACCAGTTACCCAGTTTACGGAAAACCCACAGGAATTTCCAGCGAAGGAAAGGGAACAGGCTCCTAATGTTAGAAAAATATATGCCCGCGATTTTGAAGGTGTTATAACCAGCCAGGGTGTTCTTGAAATGATGCAGGATGGTTATGGCTTTTTAAGATCGTCAGATTATAATTACCTGGCTAGCCCTGATGATATTTACGTTTCTCCTTCTCAAATCAAACTATTTGGTTTAAAAACAGGCGATACAGTAAAAGGTCAGGTGAGGCCACCTAAAGATGGTGAAAAATATTTCGCCTTATTAAAAGTGGAAACTATCAATGGTAAAACCACTGAAGAAATAAGAGATAGGATCCCCTTTGAATTTCTTACTCCTGTCCATCCTACTGAAAAATTAAAATTAACAACCAAGTCAGATAATTATTCTACCCGTATACTAGACCTTTTCGCACCAATCGGAAAAGGACAAAGGGGGATGATTGTGGCTCAGCCTAAAACGGGAAAAACTGTATTGCTAAAAAGTATAGCAAACGCAATTGCTGAAAACCATCCTGAAGTATACCTTATTGTATTGCTTATTGATGAGCGCCCTGAAGAGGTGACAGATATGGCCAGAAGCGTAAGGGCGGAAGTTATTTCTTCCACCTTTGACGAGCAAGCTGAACGTCATGTAAAAGTGGCAAGCATTGCCTTGGAGAAAGCTAAAAGAATGGTAGAATGTGGTCATGATGTAGTTTTATTGCTTGATTCTATAACAAGGCTTGCAAGGGCATACAATACAGTTTCACCACCATCTGGTAAGATATTATCTGGTGGTGTTGATGCCAACGCCCTTCACAAACCTAAGCGTTTCTTTGGAGCTGCAAGAAATGTGGAAAATGGGGGTTCACTTACCATTCTTGCCACTGCATTGATAGAAACCGGTTCTAAAATGGACGAGGTTATCTTTGAAGAGTTTAAGGGAACTGGTAACATGGAACTTCAGCTGGACCGCAAACTTGCCAACAAACGTGTTTACCCTGCAATTGACGTGCCTGCTTCAGGTACACGTATGGAAGAATTGTTGATGACAAAAGAAGAATTACAACGTGTATGGATCCTTCGTAAATACATGAACGACATGAACTCTATTGAAGCTATGGAGTTTCTTCTTGAAAGAATGAGAGGCACAAGAAACAATGACGAGTTTCTGGTTTCCATGAATGGTTAATTTTTAAAATTAGTCCTGAAGTAGGATAAAAAGTTTAGGATAGTCCCGGTTATGCAAATAGCTGGGATTTTTCTTTATGAAATGTATTTGATGTTTGCATTTTTTAAAGATTGATGGTGTGTGTTATTATAATGTCACTGCCAGTTCGAGTTACTTCTATAATTCCGTTTAAAATTAGATCATTCCAGTATTTAGCAGCAGTTAAAGTTCTTGTGCAACCAGTTACAATTGCATTAGTATTTGCTTGTCCCCTCCAAATAGTGTGTCGGCAGGTATGCTGGTTGATCCGTATTAGAACAAACATTTCATACTTAATACTCATCGTGGGAGAAGCTGGTCGTTTACTCTTACCTGTATTTATATTAGGAGTATAATGACAACTCTTTTGTAAGAAAGTATTTTAAATTTAATGTAAAAATAAGTGCGCCCAAAGGGATTCGAACCCCCATCATCAGAACCGGAATCTGAAATTCTATCCATTGAACTATGGGCGCAGAATTGATTTAAATATTTTGCTCAAAAATCCGGGACGCAAAGGTCGCAGGGAATATTTAGAAAATGAAACTAATTAACAATCATTTTTTTAAAGCCCTTTCTTACCACTCAATCTTTTTCTTGTCTATAAAATCCTGAACTCCTTTTTTGCAATCAGTTGTCAGCCTTGCATCTACATTTTGTTCTGCAGTATAATTCAAAGCTTCGCCAAAATTCATATTCTGGATACGGAATAGCAATTGTTTGGTCAATGCCATGGCCTGGCCGGAATTGGTATGGCACAAATGCTGTGCATAGGTCCACACACGGTGGCCAATTTCTTCTTTGGAAACAATCTCATAGATCATCCCAATATTCAAAGCTTGCTCTGCAGAAATAGAATCGCCGGAAAGCAACAAAGGCCGTGCTTTTCCGCCTATTTTCCTTTTCAGAAATAGCGCCACTATCGAAGGAACAAAACCTATTTTCACTTCCGGATAACCAAATTTTGCTTCCGGTATAGAGAAGCTAAAATCTGCGATAGAAGCAAGACCGCAACCTCCTGCAAGTGCATGACCTTCAATCTGGGCAATAACCACTTTTTTCAATGTATAAATTATCCTGTAAAGCTGCTCCAATTGCTTGGCATCTTGGAGGTTCACTCCCCATGGCTCACTCTGCATTTCTTTCATTTTGACCAGGTCCGCACCGGAACAAAACACATTACCTGCTGCCTTTATTAGAATTACTTTTACATCCTTGTCAGCTTCAAATTGCAGGAAAGCCTGCTGAAGTTCTACGATCATTTCAGTAGAAAGGGCATTCTTTCTTTCAGGACGGTTTAGTGTGATCAGGCCTACTCTATCTGCAACTTCGAGTATTAAATTTTCCATTACTAAATATCTGTTTTAAATACTCCATCCGTACTGAGGTCCCAGGCTGGATAATCTTTCTTACTTGAGCTGTTCCTATTTTGGTACAAAATTACCGTTTTGATTTGAGTATTGCTGGTATATTTTTCTAATGATTTCAAATCTGCCGGTATGCATAAAAAATCTGCTTTTGTCGGACCCGCTAATTCTTGTCCCTGGACTACCATTTGAAGGCGGATTCTATCATATTTCCAGAGAAACGTCTTTTCTGGCAGGTAATTTATTTGGATTTCCTGTACACCGTTTGCATTCAAAGGCTTGATAATTTGTGTTTTTACCATGAATGAATTAGTGTCTGTGCCTGTTGGTAACCAAACGGATGCTTCCTGATTATGCCAGACTGTAAGATATGGCCTTCCTCTTACCTGTCCAATCAACAGTTTATGTGTATTGTTCAATTGGTAATTTTTATTAATTCTACCAGAAGAGAATATAAGTGAGAAACATAGGGAAGATAAAAGCCATTGTCTGTTTCGGAAATAAAAAAGGAAGAGCAATGAAAAAATGATGGCATAAAGGAGTAATATTTCCCATGGATCGAAATAAATGGTTTGCTGAAGTGAACCTGGAATAAAAGAAACTATATACATGCTCTTGTTCAACCCCCAAACAAAGAATTTAAGGATGGAACCCAATACTATTTTCCATGGAAGCCAGAATGATCCAATAAAAAACAGTATTCCTATGTACAGAATAGCCGAACTGAGCGGGATAACCCAAAGGTTGGAAAGAAGGAAATAAGTCGGGAATTGATTGAAATAAAATAATCCTAAGGGAAATGTAAACAATTGGGCACACAAAGAAATGCTGGTAACCTCCCAAAACCACTTCTTAATTTTGTTTTGGCCCCTGTAAATTGAAAAAACCTTCGGATGCAAATAGGCTATCCCAAAAACTGCCAAAAAAGACATTTGAAAGCCAACATTCATAAGCATAAAAGGGTCAAACAATAAAATGGCAAAGGCTGTTAGCCCTAAAGTATTGTAAAGATTTCCTTTTTTATTTATCCACTTCCCGATGATGATAATGGTGAACATTACAACTGCTCTTAAAACAGAAGGGGAAAAGGCAGTAATAAATCCAAAAGTCCAGATTAGCAATAAAGCAATAAGATAAAATAAATGTTTCCATCTTTTAAACCTTGTAAGCCAGCCCAAAAGCATCTGGATCAAGCCAAATATCATTCCTACATGAAGTCCGGAGACGGCCAACACATGCATGGCACCGGAACTGGAATAGGCATCAATCAAATCCTGGTCAACGCTTTGTTTAATGCCCAATATAATCATTGAAGCAACAGCAAATTCCTGTCCAGGCCCTAATGATGACTTAATTAAGCCCGACATGAAAGTTCTTGATTTATAAGCAATATCCCACAATTTACTTGGTGGATCGTTTAATAGAAATATGAAATCCTTATCCCTTAAAAAATGCTGATGGTAAATGTTTTTGTATGATAGGAACCTTTTATAATCAAATGCCTGAGGATCGGAAGGGGCTTCCACTTCATTTGGGATCCCTTTTAGAAGCAATTTATCTCCATAAACAAGTTTCTTGCTAACTGCGGGGAAATAAGTAAGAATTTTTCCGGATGCTTTAATCCATTCAGAATCCTTGTGAACATACAAAACCTGAATAATAGTAGAATTTGTCTTGTCTTTCAGGTTTACTTCATCATCAACAATTCCAATAAAAGCCTGAGCATTTGGTATTCTAGAGAAATGGTTGGGTTTTAAAATATCTTTATTGGCCCTAGCAATTTCATTACCTGCAATAAAGCAAAATGAATAAGCCAGAGTTCCCAAAACGACTTGTCTGAAACTGAATGTAATTAGTTTTAAGACTAAAAAAATGAAAAGGATGGCCAATAAAATATATTGCCCATACATTAACTCAGGTCCAAATGCCTGAAAGGCAATGCCACCCATGAAAAAGATGGACAGTCTTAAAAAAGGATAAGGCGATACTGGTAACACTATAATTCTACCTGGCCTTCAAACACTTTTATTGCAGGACCGATCAAAAATACATTTTCGAAGGTATCGTCAGGAGTAGGGTTAAAAGACACCCTAAGGCTTCCACCTTTTGTTTTGACCTGGATTGGGCTGTGGTAGCCACTGTAAGATGCAATAATGGCTGCTGCGGTCACTCCGGTGCCACAGGAGTATGTCTCATCTTCTACACCTCTTTCATACGTTCTTACTTCAATTGTATTGTTTGGCAGCAATTCCAAAAAGTTGACATTTGTTCCGCCGGGAGCAAACTGTTCGCTGTACCTGATTTTTTTCCCTTTTTCAAATACATCAACATTTTCAACTTTGGTGCATAATTCAACATAATGTGGCGAACCTGTATTTAGAAATGCACTTTCCGGATGACGTTCAATGTCATAAACATCCATCATGCCCAAATGAACCTCGTTATCTTTCACAAAAGCAGTATGCGGGCCATCGATAGCAACGAACAATGTTTTAGCTGATATCAAACCAAGGTCAAAAGCAAACTTTACAAGGCATCTTCCTCCGTTTCCGCACATTGTGCTCTCACTTCCATCCGAATTGAAATAGACCATCCTGAAATCATAACCTTCAGCTTTTTCCAGCAGCATTAATCCGTCTGCACCAATTCCAAACCTGCGGTGACATAAATGTGCGATAACGTCTTTTGTAAGCTGGGGAAGATTAGCATCAAAGTTGTTAAAAATGATAAAATCATTGCCAGTTCCCTGATATTTTTTGAAATCCGATTTCATCAATTTTTTATATAATATTTTAATTAAATGGATGCTTATTTGATTGGTAAATATAAAGCAAGAGATGTAAAAATAAAGTTCATTTATGTCCCATTTCTAGCTGTCAGGAGTGTTACCTCTTTTCTGATCCTTTATTACTTTAACAATATCTCTACAACTGGCTGTAAGTGAATAT
This sequence comes from Cytophagales bacterium, assembly GCA_025360395.1. Lineage (GTDB taxonomy): Bacteria > Bacteroidota > Bacteroidia > Cytophagales > UBA9547 > UBA9547. Next base: position 18,935 of record JANYCH010000017.1, read on the forward strand.
ATTATAAGAAATAAGGTACGTTTTGTATTGTGAATCAGTTAGTTAATGTAAAGTTATGTAAATGTTAAAACATGTATTATAATTTTAATTTTAAAAGAAAACGTATGATTTTTCCAATAAAAATTTAAGACAAATGCCCCCCTTTTAACCCATTCTTAATATCCAAAAAATCAAGTAGAGACTCACATTTTTTTCTTCTTTTTTTTGACTCATATTTGAAATGGCGATTAAGAAATAAGAGTATATTTTTTAGTAAATCTACTTAATAAATCAATAAAAAATGAGTAAAGGCGGAAAGGATACCTGGGACAAGTGCCTGCAATTAATAAGGTCTCAGGTTGAAGATCAAAGCTTCAAAACATGGTTTGAACCTATTGTGCCACATTTACTAAGTGGCGCTACGCTGATAGTGCAAGTGCCAAGTATTTACTTTTATGAATATTTGGAAGAAAAATACGTTGGATTGCTTAGAAATGCCATCGTCTCAATTTTAGGGCCACAAGGAAAACTTGAATATTCTATTATTGTTGATAAAGGCAATAAGGAGAATAAGCCAAAAACACTTCAGTTGCCGGCTCAGCCTTATAATAGTGCATCTAATGAGCAGAATAGGTTAAATGCCAGGACAATTGTTAAGGAAAAGCCTTCATTTAAAGCCCAGCTTAATAACAATTATCAATTTGAAAACTTTATTGAAGGTGACTGTAACCGCCTAGCCCGCTCTGCAGGTCTGGCTGTTTCTAACAGGCCAGGTTATACTTCTTTCAACCCGTTATTGTTTTATGGAGGTGTAGGATTAGGTAAAACACACCTGGCACATGCAATTGGCAACAAAATCCAAAAAAACTTTCCGGATAAGAAAATCTTTTATATAACTTCTGAAAGATTTGTAAACCAATTTATGGATGCTACCCAGAACAACGGGTTACAGGATTTTGGAAATTTCTATCTTGACCTTGATGTTTTAATCCTGGACGATGTTCAGTTTTTTGCCAATAAAGGTAAAACGCAGGAAATGTTCTTTCATATTTTCAACCATTTGCATCAGTCCGGTAAGCAGATAATTTTGACTACAGACAGGGCACCTAAGGATTTGGTAGGTTTTCAGGACAGGTTACATTCCAGGTTTAAATGGGGCTTATCGGCAGATGTGCAGCAGCCGGATTTTGAAACGAAAATTGCCATTATAAATACCAAGACCCTTCAGGAAGGAATAAAGCTGCCAGACAATGTGGCTGAATATCTTGCTTATAGCGTGGATACAAACGTCAGGGACCTGGAAGGTGTTTTGGTTTCTTTAATTGCACAGTCAACTTTAAACAGAAAGGAAATAGACCTTCAGCTTACTAAAGAAATTCTTAGAAACCTGGTTCACCCTATTGATACAGAAGTAAATATTGATTACATACAAAAAAGCATAGCAGAATATTTTGATTTGAGCCTTGAGCAATTGGTAGACAAGACAAGGAAAAAGGAAGTTGTAGTAGCCCGCCAGCTGGGAATGTATTTTGCAAAGGAATATACCAATTTATCACTTCAGACTATTGGGCAACATTTTGGAAAACGCGACCACAGTACTGTTATTCATGCAATAAACTGTGTAAATGACCTGATAGAAACTGATAGAAAATTTAAAAAATCTTATCAGGACCTTCAGAAAAAATTAAAAATCAAACACGTACTGGCATAAAAAAAAGTGGTGCTGAACACCACTTGATATAAAATTTGATATTTATGGCCCTTTTAAGGGCTATTTTTATTTTTGGGAAGCTATACCATTTACCACCATTAGCACATTTGCCCTGTTGCTGTTTGAAGTATTGATCAGTAAGGCGCCTTTTTCATTGCGGTTGCTAAAATGCTTGTTCGCTACTCCCATTAGAATAAGGAATGCAAGAACCAAAAATTTGAAGAAAAATGTGTTTTTCATATGTGGCTGTATTGTATGTAAAAATACGGATAGTTTATTTTAAAGTTAAGTGATTTTAGATATTCCTATTACATGTTAAAAATCTGCATTCTTAGGTGTCCTCGGGAATGGTATAACATCTCTGATATTGCCCATGCCCGATACAAATAGCATAAGCCTTTCAAATCCCAGTCCAAAACCGGCATGTGGGCAAGTTCCGAACTTACGGGTGTCTAAGTACCACCAAAGATCGCTTTCTTTCATTCCCAGCTCTTTAATGCGGTTAAAAAGCTTGTCATAATCTTCTTCTCTCTGCGAGCCCCCAATGATTTCTCCAATTCCTGGGAATAATACATCCATTGCCCTTACTGTTTTACCATCCTCACTTTGCTTCATGTAAAAAGCTTTAATTTCTTTCGGATAGTCGGTTAATATTACAGGACACATAAAATGTTTCTCAACCAGGTACCTTTCATGTTCTGATTGCAAATCTGTTCCCCAGTCTACTTTATATTCAAATTTTTGTCCAGATTTCTGCAAAATCTCAACTCCTTCAGTATAAGTCAGCCTTTTGAAAGGATTTTCAAGTACTGATTGAAGTCTTGCCAAAAGCGCTTTATCGTACATGCCGTTTAGAAACTCTAAATCATCAATACAATTATCAAGTGCATATTTTATGAGGTATTTCAAAAATTCCTCTGCCAGGTCCATATTGTCAACCAATTCATTGAACGCAACTTCTGGTTCTATCATCCAGAATTCGGCCAAGTGGCGGGCAGTATTAGAATTTTCAGCTCTGAAAGTTGGGCCAAAAGTGTAAACTTCAGATAAAGCAGTTGCTGCAAGTTCGCCCTCTAACTGTCCGGAAACAGTAAGATTTGTTTCCTTTCCGAAAAAATCTTCTTTATAATCTACATGTCCATCATCTGACAATGGAGGCTTAACAGGATCTAATGTTGTTACCCTGAACATAGCACCTGCACCTTCTGCATCAGAGCCTGTAATAATAGGAGTATGAACATAAACAAAGCCTTTATCATTAAAAAACTTGTGTATGGCGAATGACATAGCATGTCTTAATCTTAAAATAGCCCCAAAAGTGTTTGTCCGGGGCCTTAAATGGGCTATTTCGCGAAGAAATTCAAGAGTATGACCCTTTTTTTGTAAAGGGAAAGTTTCAGGGTCGGCTCCGCCGTATAGTTCTATTTTTCTGGCCTGAATTTCAAACCTTTGTCCTTTTCCAAGTGATTCTACCAGTATGCCCGTTACTGCAATGCAGGCACCGGTTCCAATTGATCTTAGTAAAACCTCGTCAAAAGAAGGAACATCTACTACAATTTGAATATTATGGATCACAGAGCCATCGTTGAGCGCAATAAAGGCAACACCTTTACTGTCGCGTTTACTTCTTACCCATCCTTTTGCTAAAACTTCAGTATTCGCACTTCCATTTTCAAGCAACTCTTTTACTTTTACCCTTTTCACTTAAATTGATTTAAAAAAGAAGCATAGATTGCTTCCTACAAGCTTGCAAAACAAATGCTTTTAGCCTGTATTTCAAAAATATAAGTTAGTTATAGAAGGAATAACTTTCAAACCAGCAAATTTGAGCCTTCTTAAAGCCATCTTTAGCAGGGAATTTATAATATTGTAAGTCCGGCAATTAATGGTCCATATCAAATCTGCAAACTAAACAAAGCCCGGTGAGAAAATGAGGGGCTTAGTCATATACTTTTTAATTCTTAGTTTGTCTGACGGTGTATTGGGGCAGATAACTATTATAAAAGGAAGGGTAACAGATTCAAAAAATAACCTGCCAATACCCTTTGTCATAATCCAGTTAGTTGAAAGTAATGTTGCGGCATCAACTGATATAGATGGTAATTATGAAATTAAAACAACAAACCAAAATCTTGAGTTTGTTAAGGTTAACTATGTCGGACATAAGCCAGTCACAAAAAAAATAGCACCTGGGAAGGAGCAAATTATCAATTTCCGGTTAGTAGAGAGCTTGAATGAACTTGATGAAGTAATTATTCAAAGCAAAAGAGGCAGATATAAGAACAAGGACAATCCTGCAGTTGATTTTATCAGAAAGGTTATTGATAAAAAAGAACAAAACCGGCCTGAAGAATACCGGTTTTACGAATTTGAGAAATATGAGAAGACCCAGTTTGCTGTAAGTAACATTACTGAAAACTTAAAAAATAAAAAGATCCTCAAAAATTATCAGTTTGTATTTGATAACCTTGATAGCACTAAGTTGGAAGGCAGACCTGTTTTGCCATTTTATTTTAAGGAAGTTGTATCAGAAGTAAGGTTCAGAAAATCTCCTAAAACCAAAAAGGAAGTTGTAACAGGCAATAAATCTGTAACCTATAAAGGATATATAGATGAAGATGGGATAGCTGCCTACAGTAAATACCTTTACCAGGATATTAACATTTACAATAACAATATTATTCTTTTTACAAATCAGTTTTTAAGCCCAATAGCCAACCTTGCACCCACTTTTTATCAATATTATCTTGCAGATACTTTACTAGTAGATAGTATAATGTGTGTGAAATTAAGTTTCAGACCGAGGAACAAAGCCGATTTCCTTTTTCAGGGCGATATGTTTATTACCAAGGATACAAATTTTGCTGTTCTGGGAATTGACATGACGGTGAACCCGGGTATCAATCTCAATTGGGTAAAAGAACTTTACATCAGGCAAGGTTTTCAAAAACAAATACCCAGCGGTTATTTATTGGTTAAAGATGAAATCATGTGTGACTTTGGAATCAACTTGAATAAGTCGAGCGGCTTATATGGGGAGAGAAAAACTTCTTACAGAAATTTTATTATCAACAAAGAACGACCAGCAGTAGATTATGAAGGTCTTGCAATAGAATTTCGGGAAGATGCTAAAGAAAGGCCAGATACTTTTTGGAACCAAAACCGGCACGATACTTTGACTAAAAATGAACAAGGGATCTACAAAACGATAGACAGCGTTCAAAAGGTGCCTTCATTTAAAAGGACCATGCAGGTGGCTATGATCATGTTCGCCGGATACAGAAATTTCAAATGGTTTGAAATTGGACCGGTAAGTAGTTTCTATAGTTTCAATCCTATTGAAGGATTAAGATTAAGGTTTGGAGGGAGGACAACACCGCTTTTTAGCAAAAAAGTATTTTTGGAAACCTATCTGGCATATGGCTTTAAGGATGAAAAATACAAAGGATACCTGGGAGCAACTTATTCACTTTCAAAAAGGACTATATGGCAATTTCCTGTTAAATCCTTGAAAATTAGTTACCAGAATGATACCAAGATTCCAGGGCAGGACCTTCAGTTTGTTCAGGAAAGCAGTTTTCTTCTGTCCTTTAAAAGAGGGGTAAACGACAAATATTTATACAATGAAGCTTACTCTTTTGAATATCTGAACGAATTCAGAAGCCACTTTTCTTATACGGTTGGCTTTAAATATGTGCAGCAGCAGGCAGCCGGAAGCCTTCATTTCAATCCTGTCAGCTATTTAGACAAGCTGAATGACATAAAATACCTTTCTACTTCTGAAGCAAACTTAACATTGAGGTATGCGCCTAATGAGATTTTCTATCAGGGAAAAGTTTACAGATCGCCTATTACAACTAAATATCCTGTTTTTACATTGAGATTGGCTTCGGGAATTAAAAACTTATTTGGAGGGGAATATGAATATCAGAAAGTTACCCTTAATATTTTCAAAAGATTTTATTTATCGCAATTGGGTTTTACCGATGTTACGGTTGAAGGTGGAAAAATATTTGGTCAGGTCCCTTTTCCTTTGCTTTACATCCATCGGGCAAACCAGTCTTATTCATATCAGCTCCAATCATATAACCTTATGAATTTCCTGGAATTTGTTAGCGATGAATACCAGGGGCTAAATGCCGATCATAATTTCAATGGCTTTCTATTTAACAAAGTTCCTCTTTTCAAAAAGTTGAAATGGAGGGAACTCGTCACGATGAAAGTTTTGTACGGAACTGTAAGCAGTCAAAATAACCCTTCTTCTGAAGCCAGCCTTTACAAACTGCCAACACAAGAAGATGGGAGCCCGCTGACATACAGCCTGGAAAGCAAACCATATGTAGAAGGCGGCGTTGGGATAGGCAATATCTTCAAATTTTTCCGTGTAGACCTGATAAAACGCTTTTCATACACCCATAATCCCAGAGTTTCAGAAATTGGAATAAGGTTGAAAATGAAGTTTGATTTTTGAACAATAGTGCGATCGTTATAAAATTCCGGCATTGCCGACAAAATTTTAATTTGCAATTTGATGTCGTTTAGTGACCAATTTTTAAGTACCGAGATAGCCATAAGACTAAGTCTTAATCATTTCTTCAGAGTTCTTTTTGCTTGACCAAAAATAACCAAAAAGTCAAGGCTGTGGAATAAATGCCTAAATTTCTCTACCACACTCGAAATCCTGCGAATAAGCAAATTCATAAGAACCAATATCTTTAGGCTCACAGGCAAGCAGTATTTCTTTTGCCCACGCTCCTGAAGAAATTTTTAACGTCATTTTTCCCAAGGCAGGAATCAACATCAAGCAGATAGCAAAATAAAATTATAGTAGAGCCCATTTAGCTACTGTAGGCAAATTTTATTTGGTTTTTGGTGATGTTGGGAGTTGCAATCATTCTCATCATTAGGTTGTCGAATATGCCATCTTTATGAATTGACCTATTTATCCTGTAACAGAACT
>JANYCH010000018.1 GCA_025360395.1 Cytophagales bacterium
CTGAAATATAAGCTTTAGAACCCAAGTTGTTATTGATTAAGGTATTTGGTTTTCCAATCATTAAAAAACTCTGGTACTATTAGGCTCAATTCACCAGTTCTACTTATAAATACCTGTGTCGTTTCACCTGTGGCTACTATTTCATCAAAACCTTTTCTTTTGATTGTGTATTTGAAAATGAGTTTGGCAGCATCTGAGGGGATGTAAACAGCTTCTACAACGGCAATGTCGCCAAACTTAAGCGGTCTTTTATAGTCTATATTTAATTTTACTATAGGTATTGAAAAGCCTTTGTCATACACCTGCAAGTAACCTAAACCATATTTTTCTCCGAAAGCCTGTCTGCCTTCCTCAAAATAATTCACATAGTGTCCATGCCAGACTATTTGAAGCATATCTGCTTCATTGAATCTTATCGAAATTTCTTTGCTGGCTTTTAATTCCATTGTTTAAGCTGCTCCGTTAAGGACAATTTTCATTTCTGCAGATGCAATCTTCACTCCATTGAAGGATACTGAACCGGCAATTAAGGTTATGCCGAATACCACGTTTTCTACGGAGATCTTGGTATTTATTGTGTCACCTACTTTTGGATATCGACTTACTTCAAGATTTTTAACAGCGCCAATATAGCCTGGAGGAACAGGCTTATTTAATAACATGCATTCATAGCCAACTTTCGCAGCCGCAGTTTGGGCCATATTTTCCATTAGGCCCGCTTCTGTGAACATGCCATTTTCACAAAACATATTATCGGCCTCAATGGTGAATGAAGTAATGGTTTCTTTCTCATTACAATCAACCAAAGTATCTATCATGACCACTGGAGGTCTTTGCGGGACGAATTTTAATATGTCTGCTTTAGAGGCTATCATTTTTTTTTACATTTAAAAAGGGTATGGCTTATTCCAATCCTGTCAATTTCGTCTGTAACTTTTAATCCTGCCTTGTCCAGGCATTTTTTCATATCGTCAGAGTGGTACATCTGACTGTTCCCATTCGCTATACAAGTAAAATACAAGGAGGTTTGTTGCAGACAAAAAGCCGAAGCTTCATATTTCTGCCTGTTCCAATAAGTTTCGAGAATAAAAAGCTGGTTGCCCTCTTCCATTGCTTCATTTGCCCTTGATAATATAGACACGATTTCCTCCTGTGAAAAACAATCCAGGAATTGGCTCATCCAAATAACATCGTTTCCTTTTGGTAACTTTTCATTAGGATTTAAAAGGTTGATAGCATGGAAATTAATTCTATTTTGCAAGCCATGCTTTGTAATATTATTTTCAGCCATCCTTAATTGTCCAGGTAAATCAGCGATTGTAACCTGAACATCAGGATCAAAAGTCGTACATTGGATAGAAAATTTTCCTGTATTGCCTCCTACGTCAAGCAATTTACCTGGCTTGTCTTTAAAAACTATAGGCAAAACTTGTTTGAATGCGTTATCTGAATAAAAATGATCAAAATCAAACCAACTTTTTTTGGCGCCTTCAGGTAAAATGGATAGGCCTTCATAAAGGGTGTTCCATGGTCCCAATACTTTCAATCCTTCAGGTTTCCCGTTTTCTATGGACTCTTTTAAATTATAAAAGCCAAGGTAATTGATGTCCTGCACAAAATCCATATTGACCCTGGTCATTTCGTCATGCAGAATGAAATATCCGGTTTTAGTTATAGTGTATTTGTTGTCTTTTTTAAGGAATAAGCCGATTCCAAGTCCAGCTTCCAGCAGAACTTTTATTCCATATTCAGGAACATTTACCTTTTCTACTATCTCCTCAAAAGATATTCCACCAATACCTTCCTCTACTATTTGAAGGATATTTAAATCCCTTAGCGCTCTGCTTGCCTGGAACACAAATGGGGCAAAAGCAATCTTTTGAGCTTCAAAAAGAGCCTTTGATGCGGGCAATGTTTCAGTTTCGTAAAAACTCATTAAAAATAATTTTATAAATTAAATTATAGTAGAGCCCATTTAGCTACTGTAGGCAAATTTTATTTGGTTTTTGGTGATGTTGGGAGTTGCAATCATTCTCATCATTAGGTTGTCGAATATGCCATCTTTATGAATTGACCTATTTATCCTGTAACAGAACT
>JANYCH010000024.1 GCA_025360395.1 Cytophagales bacterium
TACAGAAGACTGTGCATAGTCATTAATCCTTCTGGTTTGAGCACCAGGACTGCTGAATTGAGCACCTACTTCACGGTAAGAACCATCTAGACTTATAATAAAGTTCCCCGGTTTGTAAGCTCCTTTCAAACCGGCATCATAAAAGAAATCATCATAACTTGCATTACGTCTTTTATTCCTTTCACTTTTAAAGCTGTAATAAGATGCTCCGAACTCTCCCATTACACCTAATTCAAATTTGTCCTGCTCATATTTAAGTTTAGCATCAGAAGTATAAACAAGATTATCAAACTGCATGATAGAATCCCTAACAGTACCGGCTAAATCACTAACACCAGTTAAATTACCTCCTATTTCAAAAAATTCACTTTGAATTACATGAACGCGGCCACCATATAATATTCTATCTGGCTCAAGGGTTGCAAAATCTGCTCTTTTAATCCTTGTTCCAAATGCATTCAACTTAAGTTTATCAATTACCTTCGCAAATTTTAAGGTTGTTTTAGCATCTACCCCTTGTAAACGCCATTTGTTTCCAAAATTGAAGTTTTCATAATGAACAATGTCCCTTCTGATCTTAAAGATATCTGATTCATAGTCATGATAAACTTCTTCAAAGTTATACAAAGTATAAGGTGTAAGGCCTAAATCAATATCACCTATCTGATATTTTACAATTTTTCCTAAAACTCCTTCAATCCTGAACTGACGAATATTTAAGCTGGATCCATCTCCATAAAATCCTCCAAAGTTGTTTCTGGCCCTAAGGATTACAGAACCTCTGAAATTTTCATTCGGTGTAACATTGATTCCCAAATCAAACAAAGTGTAACCATTGGTTGCACGTTTCTTTGAGACAGTGTCATTTTGGACAGCATCGCCCGTCAATTTGTCTTGGATAACATATACCCTTCCTAATCCTGAAAAGTTAACAAGGTCCGATTGGGCCTGAGCCACGGTTGAAACTGATACTAATCCAATAATTCCAAAAATTTTACTAATCTTCATCTCCTTTTATGAGTTACGCTATCTTAGAAAAAGATCTTAAGTTCTACTGATGATTCTTGTCCTTTAAACACATCTCGCTTGAAATTTTGATCTTTATGATCAAACCAGCGATGTCTAACATATAATCCTGCATTTGATGCAAAATCATAGTCTATACCTAAACCAAATCCTTTTCCAAATTGATCTCTTGATTTTCCGGATTCCTTTTTAGTTGAAGATAAATAATCTTCAGGTTTAAAAAGGTCTCCATTATCATCTACTAATTGAGTCCTGTTGTTGGCATTCATCTTCTCTACCCCAGCAAAGCCAACCAAAGTAACTTTTTTGTGTATAGAATAGAAAGCAGTCAATTCATTGTAAAGATATTTTACAAAAGCATCATTGCTGAAAACGGGAATTGCAGAAACTTTATCCTGTGCTGAATTGAATGTTGTGTAGTTAAGTATAATAAGCTCCTTGTTTAAAATATTGGTTTTATACTTTAATGACAGATCAAGAGTATTGAAAGATTTTTTATAATTAACATCAGAATCAGTGATCATTACCCTTTCAAATGTTCTTCTATACATTCCAACAATTGAGCCGTAAGGGCCAAGCATGTTTTGGAATATACCTGTACTTCCTCCAAACCTAGATCTTGGAAAAGCATTTAATCTGTGTTGGAAATCTACCTGGTTATATCTAGGATCGATATTGTATTTATTTTCAATCTCCTGGCTAACACCATAACCCACGGTAAATTTGAAGTTACCAAATGTTTGGCCTCCCTGTAATTCAAGACTTCTTCTATTATTAGTTTGTTGACCTAATTCTGTGATTACACCAGGAAATGTTGTAAGATCTGTCGCACCAAAAACCTTATCAGGTGTAGGATATGTTGGTTGAACAAAAGGTATTGAACTGTTAAGCACATTACTATTAACATTCACTACACTCGAACCAATGCTATACATTGAGACCGTCAAAGGAAATCTTAGTACTTTTTTGTCAACATCCACTTTAAGGTTTACTGCCTCAGACCATTTTTCTTTATAATCCGGACTCAGATAACTTCCACCACCGGCTTCTAAATAAATATTAAGATTTCTTGGCCTAATTTTAAAATCAGCAGTTAGTATTTTCTGACTTTCCGGTTTTAATTGTTGTGCATTGGTAAAACCATATTGCATAAAATAGTTGACACCAATTTCATGACCTAAGGCATTATTGTAAACTCTGCCTGATACAAAATTTTTAACGGGAGAATTGCTTGTTTGAACGTAACTTCTAAAACCACCGCTATTATCAGTTTTACCATATACCGCCATAAAACCAAATCCGCCTGGCAAACCCGCTCCTTCAAAGATAAATCCTTGAGTACCAGCTCGTCCCCAACGGTTATCTACTGCAATATTTTTTTCTTCATATTGTGAAGCATACCTTCCAGACGATTTGCCCTGAGGCTGCCATGGCCACCTTTCAAACAAGTCCTCCCTATATTGGTAATTCCAAAGGGTCATAGGAGATTGTTTGGCCCAGTTTACACCACCACCTGCAGTAAGAGTGAAAGTTCCAAAATTGGAGTTGATATTACCTTTGAAATTTAATAATCTGTAAATAAGTGCCTGTCTTCCGGAATCGCTCTTCTGGCCAGTCATTTGGTTATCGAAATAGTATTCTACAACAACAGAAGTTCTTGATGTAGGATTTGCTTCAGCTTTAAGCATCATGAAAGGCTCTGGAAAACCATCCTGATTTCTTGTAACAGGATTGACACCATTTATAGCGATGTTTCTTTGTCCACCGTACATATCCTGATAGTAAGTATCCATGTTTCTGTATTGCATGAAACCTCTTACATAACCAGAAAACCTTACAGGTACATTGCTGATAGCGGGAATGTTGTCTTCCTCTTCAGATGGCTCAGCCTGAACTTGTTTAAGTTTATCCAGTTTCACTAAACCAACAGACTTGAGTGCATCAAGTTTCCTTGTTTTAGTTGGATGACTTCCAGTTGTTCCAGTTGAATCTCCTGAATTAGTAACGGCTCCGGAGTGGATGCTAATAAGAATTAGCAGAGTGACAGGTAAAAATACCTTTGCTGAAAAGACTCTCAATTTATTATCTATTAGCAAGTAAAAACTCTTTATTATTAGTTAGATTAGCCTTAAAAGTTTTAAT
>JANYCH010000122.1 GCA_025360395.1 Cytophagales bacterium
TTGCAGCCTTTAAGTTGCAGGCTTTAAACAGTTTTTCAATTTCAGCAATTTGATTTTTTTCTTGGAGATATAATCTGTAATTTCTGATCTGGTGTTTTTTATCAATCCATATTTCCAGATAGGGGAAGGTTGTAAGGATTAGCAACAATAGAGTTGTAGCCAAAATTATGAGAATAAAATGGCCAACACCAATTCCGACTCCTAAGGCAGCGGTGATCCAGATTATAGTGGCAGTAGTCAAACCTTTTGTGATATTGTTAACATCCCTGAATATTGCTCCGGCCCCCAAAAAACCTATTCCGGTCACGATATTGGCTGCCATTCTATCGGGGGAGTCCTTTCCTCCCAGTTCGATAGAGAAAATTGTAAACAAAGTTGAGCCCACACAAATCAGTATTATAGTTCTGAAACCCGCAGATTTACTTCTGTATTCTCTCTCAGCCCCAATAATACCGCCAATTATAATAGATAATAAAAGTTTTATCAGTTCCTGAGCATCAGGAATGTAGCCTAAATATTCATCCCACATATATTTCCTAAAAATTTGTTAAATGTAAGTCAAAATAGGAATTGCTCAATAGGTTATATATAAAGTGTTTGATCAGTAAACGTTCTGTTTCATATAATTATAACATATCAAAAAATATGATAACGGTTAAATTGTGACATTAGGGTTGTCCCTATATCAATGTAAGTTTGTTTCATAGAATGTAAAATCTTTTATCCCTTATGATAATGCTTTACAATTTTTTATATGCTTATTTTACAGATTGTCTTTCTCTGATTTCTATAAAAAACTCCTTTATACACTTCTTTCAACATTATTAACATGAAATTAAAGTTTACCTTTTTCGCGCTTTTACTGAGCTTTTCCGTTTTTGCACAAACTTCTGATAAGGGCTTTTCCTTCCAGGGATTTGCCATTGACCCTGATGGGAAAGCACTAGGATCAACAGCTATAACAGTAAGATTTACTATCTCTGCATCAGTAGGCGCTGGAGGAAATTATTCAGAAACAATGTCTCTCACAACAGATCCTTATGGCGTTTTTCATACCATTATTGGCAAAGGAGTTAAAGAATCTGGTAGTGCAGACTTTAAAAACTTAGATTTCACAAAGAAAGGTGTTGTTTATAAACTTAAAGCTGAAGTAAAAAAAACAAATGGTGGGATATACAGCACAGTAAACGAATCAGATTTTAATGCGGTACCTTATGCACGCTCTGCAGAAAATGGAGTACCAGTAGGTACAGTAGTTGCCTTTGCAGGAGACAAAAATAATGTCCCAACGGGTTGGTTGATATGTGATGGCGCATCAATATTGCAATCGGATTACCCACAATTGTATGCCGCAATCGGAAATGCCTGGGGAACGTCAGGAAGCAGTTTCAATGTTCCTGATTTAAGGGGAATGTTTTTAAGAGGAGTAAACGATGGCATAACAGGTTCATTATCTGATCCTGATGCAACAAGTCGGTCCGCAAGTAAATCTGGAGGAAATTCTGGTGATAAAGTGGGTACGGTTCAAGCTGATGCCTCTGCAATGCCAAATACAGCTTATTCAAACTCTTCAAATGGAGCGCACTCTCATACATACGATGATAATACCTTCGGAAATGGAACAAATTGCTGGGCAGCAGGTGCTTGTTCAGGTGGCGCTTACGCAGGAAGTAATGTATCAAGTTCAAAAACTTCAAGTGTGGATGGAAACCATAGTCATACCATAAGTGGGGGTGACAGAGAAACCCGTCCAAACAACGCAGGGGTGTATTATATCATCAAATTCTAAATAGAGTAAATATGCTGCACTCTTTCAAAACAACAGGAAAGAAGTGGGTAAGTTTTCTTTTTTTACTTACCCTATATATTTCCCAGGTAAATGCACAAGATTATTATCCTTATGTGATTGGATACACTGCAGGAGAATCTGTGAAACACCAAACTTCAGCAGATACTTTCAATGTCTCTTTTCACGGAGGTTCTGTTGTTGCCACCCAGTTTAAGGACATAATCGTAGGCAAGGCTTTAGCGGGAATGCGTTACGACCTTGTGTTGGCGTCAAATGCCTTCGATCAGGATTTATTTGTTTCCAAGGGTTACTTCCCGGATTATATTCAGTTAAGATGGGAAATAAAAAGATATCAAAGCTCTGTAACAGGTTATAGGGTTATGAGAAAAAAATCCGGAAGTTCGGATGCTTTGGTCCAGGTAGCGTTTTTATCTAAAGATGTTTCGGATTGGAAGGATGAGTTAACAGAGTCTGGAGTCCTTTACGAGTATAAACTACTTGCAGAAGGTTTATTTCCAAAAGAGCAAAAATTTCTAAATTTTCTGGAAGGTGTTGGTTTTCGATTGCCTTCAGGAACAGTTTCCGGAAGGGTCACTTATAAAGGAGGCGCAGCGGTAGAAGGAGTAAGTTTAATCGCTGAAACCTCAGATAAATTTTCCGGCACCAGCTTGCTATTGAATGGAATTGATGCATACCTTGGAATATCTCCATCCAATAATCTTCTATTTAAATTTGATACAGCTTTTACTTTTCAAGCCTGGACAAAACCTACTTCTTTAGCTACTTCTGTGCTTTTTCAGAAAGGCTCCCAATATAAAATTACACATGCAACTGGCAAGATTCAGTTTATTGTCGGAACGCAAACGCTTACTTTAAATTTTCCACAAAAGGTAGATACGTTTTTCAATGTTTCAGCAGTAAGAGAAAAGGATTCCTTAAAGTTATATGTCATTTATGAAGAAGGAGTTTATTTTAAAGCAAGTGCAAAATTAACTTCAGCGACTATAAGCAATAGTGAAGATATACTCATAGGTAAATCGGCTTCTAATGACCAATATTTTGCAGGAAATATTGACGAGGTGAGGATATGGCAACGGGCATTAAAGTCAGAGGAGGTATTAACCAGGTCTTTGATGTATATCTCTGGAACTGAGGATAAACTTTCAGGATATTACAGAATGAATGAAGGGGTTGGTGGTAACTTTTTTGATTTGTCACGCAAAGGTTTTACGTTCAATGAAAATCATGGACTTATTTATAAAGCTACCTGGAGTACATTAATTCCATTGTCGATGCAGTTGGCAGTCAAAGGAATAACTGACAAAAATGGTAATTATATCATCTCAGGGATTCCTTATAGTTCGGATGGCTCCACTTACAGGATTGTGCCTGTTTATCAAGTACATAGTTTTGATCCAACCGAAAGATTACTCTTTATCGGCCCCGGATCCAATACATTTAGTGACTTCAATTTCATTGACGTTTCTTCCTTTCCAGTCAATGGTTATGTATATTATAAAAATACCAAATTTCCTGTTGAAGGTGTACAAATTAAGATTGATGGCAGGCCTGCTGTAACTTCAGAAGGGAACCTTATCACTACTGATTCAAAAGGATTCTTCCTGGTAGATGTACCTATTGGAAAGCATAATCTTCAGATAGCCAAATCTGGTCACGTTTTCAGAAATGATGGCCGATTTCCTTCAAAAGCCGGTGTTGATTTTGATTTTCAGTCGGCCTATACAATTCAGCAGGATTTTATAGACTCAACCTTAATAAAAGTAATTGGTAAAGTTGTAGGAGGGCCAGTTCAGGGAGAAAAAACTACAGGTTTTGGTCGTACCAACAACAATATAGGAAATGCAGAAATTATCCTGACCACACAAAAGGGATATACTTTAAAAGACGGAACTACTGATGTTAGCTCTTCATGGGATAATAAGTACCAGCAAGGCGCCACCACTAAAAAAACGGGTGTAACCAATTACACTATATCTTCTGTTGCTCCCAAAAACATTACGATAAAACCAGATGTGGTTACAGGTGAATATTTTGCCTATTTACTGCCTGAAAGATATGCTATCACATCTGTAAAAGCTGGAAACTATACATTTGATGCAAGCTTTAATACTGTATTAGATCTGGAATCTGCCACTCTAAATAAAAATTACACCGATACTTTACTTGTCGATTCAACACTTCTGGCAAATGGAACTGTCCATTACACTTATCGGACAGACAGTGTTTCTTATCAGTTTGAAAAAAGCTTTGTTCTTCGTGTAGCACCGGAAATTACAGCTGTTGCTGCAGATGGCAGCCCTGCATTCTGGGATAAAAAAGCAACGACTCCAAATGGTGAAATAAACATCGTGAACGTTGCAACCGGCGCACCACTTACCCAATATCCAATCTTCACACAAAGGGGTAAGTATAAGCTTAGAATTAACGTTTTTGAAAAATTCATCAATGCCAGCAATGGCAACCATGAAGATAAAGTACCTGTGAAGGATGGAGTGGTAGAAATACAAAACGGTCTTGCCATCAATTCATTAAAGGAAACTTATGAAATAAATGATTTCGGTTATGTTCTATACAATTTCACCGGAGGCTTACCCAATATAACAACCGGAGGAATTGGTGATTACCTGAAACCTATGACCATTGTTGCCCTTACCGGTAAAGACAATGCAATCAATACCAGCTGGCAATATAATGTCGGTCCGTTCTATGCCTATGTTTTAGGAGGAATGCCTACAGGTAATAACTTTGTTACAACTGGTCCAAATGAGATTGAAATGATCCTGAGGGATCCTTATGGTTCAAGAAGTTATGCATATCTGGAAAAATCATCCACCTATTCGAAAACTACAACACGTGAGATCTTAAACCAGGAAGCAACTTCTGTTGGCTTGGATTTTATGCTTGGCGGGGTTGTAAAAACTTTTGCAGGTGTTGGGGCCGGACTGATTACTGAAACTGAAATTGAAAACAGCGTTTCAGTCGGATTTGATAAATCCGAAACCTGGATTGACAATAATACCACTTCTTCAACTACCATGAGCACAAAAAGATGGCAAACCAGCAGCGAAACAGATTTTGTTGGAGCTGAAGGAGATGTGTTTATTGGTAACTCAACAAACATAGTTTATGGTTCTACTAAATTTATCCAGTTTGTTCCTAAAGCAAATTGTACCACTTGTACTGATAATGATTTAGGCGGTTTTCAAATTGGTTTGGATGAAGGAGTTAGGATCAGCCCGGAATTTGGTACTGCCTTTATGTACACGCAATATCATATTGAGACCAGCGTTATTCCAAACCTGAAATTTTTAAGAAATAACTACCTTAAAAAGAAGTCAAACTATACTTCTGTTTTAAGCACTTCAGATCCAAATTACGGCAAACAAAATTCTACAGGCAAAGGAACACGTTCTGATGCTGGTTTATCAGGAGGAGATTCATACAATTTTACAATTCCATCTTCCTGGCCAAACGGAACAGAATATGTTGACACAGTTGAATATTACAACCAACAGGTGAAAAACTGGGAAAGCATTCTTTTGAGAAATGAAAAGGAAAAACTGGAATCGACTTTAAAACAAAACCTTTCATTTGATGCCGGAGTGAATTATGAAAGTTCTGTTACTTATGAATCAACCTCATCCAACGAATCTACATTTGATTTTACTATTTCACCTTCTTTAGCAGGAGCGAAAGGATTTTCTTTCAATAAATTGGGCATGAAGGTTTCTTTAAAGGAAACTTATACTCATACTGAAACTAAAACAGACGGAACACAAAATACTTCTTCTCTTACTTTTGGTTACGTACTTTCGGATTCTGATGTTGATGATTACTACAGTATCGACGTAAGGCAACCTTCTTCTGAAACTGGTCCTATATTCAAAGTTCGTGGCGGACAATCATCTTGTCCTTATGTAGATGCAGAGTATTCAAAATACTACCAGAAAGGTACGATTATGAGTGAAGCGACAATGAAAATTGAAGTTCCTCAGATTGGAAGCAGCAATCCAATTGCATTAAATGTTCCTGAAGACCAAAAAGCTATCTATACTTTGCTTTTATCTAATGCCAGCCAGACTAACAGCGATGTGTGGTATATGTTAAATGTAAATACCGCCACCAATAAAGATGGTGCGAGAGTGAGTCTGGATGGCGCAGACTTAGGCAACGGAAGATTGATCCTGGTACCTGCAGGGACAACATTAACGAAAACATTGAGCATTGAGAAAGTTAAGCCAGATGTTTTCAATTACGATGATATTCAGTTGGTATTGCATTCAGTTTGCGAGGAAAGTCTGTCTGATACTGTTGCCTTATCAGCTCGTTTTCAACCTGTTTGTACCAAGGTCCTTTTGACACAGCCTAACGACAAATGGCTTATCAATACTTCTACTATTATTCAGGATGGAACATTGATTAAAAGTATTCCTCTCGGCCTTGCTATTAGCAATTATAACCTTAGCCATACTGGATTTGAGAAAATACTGGTGCAATACAAGCCAAGTTCTTCCTCGCAGTGGATAAGCGATATGGTATTTTATGTAGACCAGGCACAATATAATGCTGCTTCTGCTCCAAAAGCCTTTATCGACAGCAAGGCAAATCTTCAATACACCCTTGAAACTAAATCTCTTCAGGATAGGAATTATGATATCCGTGTAAGTACTACTTGTGCAAATGGAACGGTAAATAATTCTGCTGTTGTTTCCGGAGTTAAGGATACGAAACGGCCAAGATTGTTCGGCACTCCTCAACCTGCCGATGGTATTTTATCACCTGGCGAAGATGTGAGCATTCAATTTGACGAGCCAATACAGGCAGGTTTATTGATCAGTAAAAATTTCCAGGTAAAAGGAGTTTTAAACGGAGCAGAAATACGTCATAATTCTGTGATTTATTTTGATGGTGTCAAAAGCAACGCAAGTGTAATTGCGGGTCCATATTTAAAAGATAAAGATTTTACCATTGAATTCTGGACGCAACGATCTAATAATGCGGCAGGAGTTGTTTATAGCCAGGGAAATCTTGAAATAGGTTTTAACTCTGCAAATAATGTTTATGTCAAACTTGGCAATCAAACACTTTCATCAAGTCAGACTTTTACTACCGCTCAGGATTGGATGCATTTTGCAGTTTCATACAGCAACATTGATCGTAAGCTCTATGTGTTTATGAACGATAAAATACCTGTCGAAAATTTGTCAGTAACAGGTGTATTTGACCCTTCCGGTAGGATTTATATTGGCCGAAATCTAAATGGCACCTCATTTTACAATGGGTATATCCATGAATTCAGGATTTGGGAAAAGTCAAGAGGTTTTGGTACTGTTTATGCTGATATGCTTAAGGCACTATCAGGCAGCGAAGTAGGTTTGGTAGGTTACTGGCCAATGGATGATTCAAGGGGAAGCATCGCGACAGATAAAGCAAGATCACACCATGCTATTTTAAACGATGCTACCTGGGCAGTTTTCCCAAGAGGTTATGCGATGAATTTCAATGGTACCTCGGGTTATTTCACCATCCCTACCGGAACAGTAGTGATAACAAACGACATGGACATGACCATGGAATTTTGGTTTAAAGGAAATAAAAAGCCTAACCAGGTACTGTTCTCAAATGGCAAAGGTGATCAATCTGACGTAACTCCTTCTTTCAATAATATCTGGAGTGTAGGAAGTGATGACCTGGGAAAACTCTATGTTTCAAATAATGGAACAAGACTAAATGTCGCTAAAGATGTGTTTGATAATGAATGGCATCACCTGGCAGTTGTGGTGAACAGGGTTGCCAATACCTCAGTTTACATTGATGGAAATGTTGAAGCCTTCCAGCCAAGTTCAAATTTTGGTGGTTTATCAGGTGCTTATCTCACTTTAGGTGCCAGGATGTTTACATCTGCAGGCAACATCACTTACGACAGATACTTTGATGGAAAAATAGATGAGTTAAGAGTCTGGAAACTTGCCCGCACAAGGCAGCTGCTTGATATGGACATGAATTCCAAACTTAAGGGTGATGAAAAGGGCCTAATTGCCTATTACCCTTTTGATAAATATGACATAGATCTAATACTACAGCCAAACAATTCAGATAATGTTGCAGGCAGCAAATCTGTGCCTACCGCTTTGACAAGTACATCTGGTAACCTGGATATACCGAATATAAAAGATGCAAGGCCAGTACAAAATGTTGCATATGATTGGGTTGTAAACGGGGATAAAATTATTATCAATATCAAAGAGCCAGCAAATCTTGTAGAGAAAACTGTGCTGGAATTCACAATAGAAGACATTGAAGATCTGAATGAAAACCTTCTTTCTTCTCCAGTAACATGGACTGCCTTTGTGAAAAAGAATACCGTAATATGGAGTACAGTTGGCTCTTCTTTTGAGAAAAGATTGTATGATCCTTTATCCTTTACTGTTGAGGTATTGAATATTGGAGGAACAGAACAAAACTATGAAGTAACAGATATACCGTCATGGCTTTCAGTTGATGTTGCCAAAGGAACTTTAGCACCAGATAGCAAAAAAGTTTTGAATTTCACTGTTAGTCAATCTGTTAACCTGGGAAATTATGAAGAATCTATATTTCTAAGCTCGGATTTTGGATTTAAAGAGAAATTCGATTTGAAACTGAAAGTATTTGCGGACAAACCTGATTGGGTGATGGATGCAAGCAAATATCAATACAATATGAGTATTATCGGATCAATCAATATCAACGGAGTGGTATCGACAAATCCGGATGATATGATCGGCGCTTTCGTGAACGATACTTTAAGAGGACTTGCCAATCTTAAATATGTTCCTGAATATGATGCTTATATGTTCTTTATGGATGTATTTTCTAACAAGGCAGATGGAGAGTTAGTTAAATTTAAGGTTTGGAATGCTGCCAAAGGCAAAATCCATGTTGATGTGGAATCTGATAAGGCATTTATAAAGGATGCGGTAATTGGAATGCCTTCTAAACCTCAGGAATTCAAGGTAATCGAAAACATCAGTTCGGCATATGCCCTCGAAAGCGGATGGAACTGGCTTTCTTTTAACCTTACATCCAAATCCCTGAAAAATTCTAATTTGATGTTCACAGAACTTCAATCTAATGAAGGTGACCTGGTTAAGGGTTCGAATAAGTTTGACCAGTTTGGTAAAGGAATGGGCTGGCTTGGGGAAATTTCCAAACAAGGAGGTTTCAATCTAAAAGAAGGGTATAAAATGAAGGTCTCCAAACAGGATACTTTTCATCTCGTAGGACAAAGTGTATTGATAGATACAGTTAGCCTTAGCCTGAAAACCGGTTGGAATTGGATTGGTTATCCTTCACAACTGAACATGGAAATTAACGATGCAATGGGCAATGTTAATTTCGACAATGGTGATTTTATAAAAGGGCAAAGGAGTTTTGCCTATTATGACAAGTCACTCGGCTGGATAGGAAGCTTAAAATTCCTGGCACCTCAACAAGGTTATATGTTACAAACCAAACTGCCACATGCCTTAACATATCCTAATCCTGAGTTACTTTATAGCAACAAAAAGGTTTCGCAGGCGCGTGTTGAAGAAGTGGCAAGTTCAGAACCATGGAACTTAAAACCATCTGATTATGCCTACACTATGTCTGCTATGTTTAGTATTAATCTTTGTAGTGGCGCAATAGATACTACAAATGACTATTTGGGTGCTTTTGTTGGGTCAGATTGTCGCGGTATGGTACAGCCTAAATACATTGCTGCTTATAACGCTTATGTATTTTTCCTTACCATTTATTCAAATTCTCCCGCTGAATTTATCACACTGAAATATTTTGACGGAAGTCTTGCTAAACAATTTGAGATAAAACAGAAATTCCCATTTGTAAACGACATGATCCTGGGAACAGTCGCAAGTCCGTTCAAAACCGATATGGTAGTCGCAAATGCATGTGAACTGTTGTCTGTAAACGATGGGGCACCGGAAGAAATCAGGGTTGGTATATATCCTAACCCATTCACCAGCAATCTTAAAATTTCGCTTAGTAATATTGATTTAGATGAGGTGGAAATGAGTATAACTGATGCATTTGGACATAAAGTTGCCACTCCTGCTGTAAAAGGAAAAGTGTGGGAATGGAATGGATCCAATGAAACAGGAAATGAACTGAGTGCCGGTTTGTATTTCCTGACAGTAAAGCATGCGGACAAAACCACTACTTTTAAATTAATAAAACAGTAATCTTTTTTAAAAATGTTGTTCCAAGTAAGAAAGCTTTTTATAGTTTTTGTATTGCTATTAAATCTAGGATATGTTCAGGCGGCCCCACCCAGCCTGAGCATCCAGCCTGAAAATTACACTTATGACTTAAGTGTTACCGGTTTGCTTGTAGAAGATTGCCAGGAACTTAAAAATCCTGACAATATCTTGATTGCCTATGTAAAAGGGGAGGTGAGGGGTTATGTGAACAGTTCTACAGTAGTTGGTGGAAGGTATATGGCTTTTCTTACTGTTTACAGCAATCAACCAAGTGGCGATACCGTTACTTTTCAGATCTATAATGCTGATAAGGATAAGTTACTAGCAGTTAAAACCAAACTAATATTTCAGGACAACGCTGTTTTCGGAAGCCCAACTGTACCGCAGGAGATAATTACGAACAACCGGCCTGCAAACTTAAATTTATCTACCCTCATTATTCCAGAACACCCTGCCAGCGATCCAAACCTGGCTACAATAAGTGCGACAGATGCTGATCTGGATAATACCCTGACTTATTCTCTGGTTACAGGTTCCAATAGTAGTGATAATGCTTCATTTAAAGTAATTGACAATAAACTTCAATTCAATGGAAAGGTCAATACACAAATTCAGGATACCTTCAAGATAAGACTAAGGGCAGCAGATAATTTCAGTTGCTTTGTGGAAAAGGATTTTGCTTTAATTGTGGATCGTGTAAATGATGCCCCAACCGGTTTGGATCTTTCAGATTCAA
>JANYCH010000125.1 GCA_025360395.1 Cytophagales bacterium
AACACTTCTCCCACTTTTAACCTGATTGACTGCTTCTGACTTGAACTGTAAGTCGTACTTACGATGGGACCTCTTAATCTTCTTTTCCATAATGACACAAATTTAATTTGTTTTGTGTCCTGATTTATTAGACCATCTCAAGTGACCGATTCGCCAAAGCCTATTTCTATCACTTTCCCGCCTTCGTTCAGAATATATTCCATCGCAAGGCAGTTGTCCTTGTCCTTGTTTACGGCCGCTTCGCATATTACCTTATTGCTAAACGAATCGTCAAAATACCTCGATTGTGGGATGATATGCTCTATTTCGTAAGCAGGTGTGAATAGTTTGTTCAGCGGAATGACACGACCTGTATAAGGCGATTTGTATTTCTGTTGTAGCCACAATTTGTACTTTGTAAGGTCTGATGATGTAGGTTGTGCCTGTTTCGCAATCTTTAGAATTTCTTCTGGGATTTCAGTAGCCGCATTCAATGCGCCTTCTTCATATATTTTCAGGATTTCTTGCTGAGAAGGCGAGTAGGGTCGTATATTTTCAAATTCCCTATCGTTCATCATTTCCATCAGCAAGGCTTTGATCCGAAGATTCGTGTTTTCATTCTCGTTTATCTGTTCGGTCATTTGTTTGCGCTTATCGGCAGGATTTTTCATCTCCCTGCCTAGCTCGATGTGGATTTCGTCAAAGAATTTTTCTGCGCCATTGCCATATTGTGCCCAAATGTCTTTTACCACACGTAGCGTTTCAGTAATCACTTGTTCTACAATAGGGTTTCGGAGTTCGTGCTGTTTGAATACATAGCGCAAATAATCTTCAATGTCTTTAGGCTTTTTCCAAACCAATGCGTTGCCATCCTCCGAGTGTCTATCGTACACGATGTATGAAACCAACCATTCGGGCAAGCCTTGAAAATCGTTTATATCTTGGAGATTAATTGCTTTTTCCCTGACACGAGTTCTGATTTTATCGTCAAATTCACCTGAAAGAATCTTGTCGATACGTTCTTTTGTTTGCGGATAAATTGTGTTTTCGTTCCAATATTTCCCCATCCGCATCAAAGGCAACAGCTTTTTGATTGCCTTTGCCGAATACGAACCGTATTCTTTCTTGAACGGTGGGAATTTTGAGAATTGCTCTACGAAATCATCACCCAATCCGTTTTTTAATCCAAACGTTTTTAGTGCTTTTTGTATCTCGTTTTTGTCTTCTACTGAATACAAGATATGCCAAAGGGCTTCTTCCTTTACAGTGTTTAAAAATCCGTCTGGCACATTTTCGATTTTTGCCAATCGGCTCAAAATTTGGCTTCTTGTTTCGTTGCAAGGATAGACTTTATCTTCTACATAGTTCCATCTGAATTTTGCCTCGTTCAGTTTGAAGTATTTCAAGAATGCCTTTTGGTCTATTTCTTTGCGTCCATTCAACCAATCGAAAAAATTAGTTTGGTCTTCTACTGTCTTAAAATATTCATACGTCACATTTACGTCAGAATAGAATTTGCCATCTATTTGCTTTTCCTTCTGAATGATTCGCAAGTCTTGCACCAATTTCCACAGCCTAAGTTCCTGAAATAGCGGATGCGATTTGGCTATACTTTTGATTGGTTCGGTTTCTGTCTTGCCTTCTTTTACATAAGTTCTGCTTTCAAACTTGCAATCGCTAATGAGCGATTTTTTGCTTTTCAAGGGACGCTGATAAAAGATAATGTCATTCAGAAATAGATGCGAGAAGTCCTTTTTCCCAATATTGGTTCGGTGTGCTTCGTTGTGTTCATACAATTCTTCCAAACAATCGGCGTACAATTTTTCGTCTTGTAGTTCGGTGTGGAATTGCTTTTGGGTTTTAAGAATGGTTTCTAGTTCGGCTTTGTAGAATTTACGTTCGATAACAGTTACAAGCTTTCCTTTGATTTTCTGATTAGGTGTTTGAAGTAAGGTGTCGTAAATGTAAGTGCCGACCGTTTTGCCACTTTTGCCAATATCAAATTCCGTTTTCTTTTTTAGCAATGTCCAATCATCAGGCGCAGGCGCACGAAACGATCGTTTTTCTCTGCCGTCTTTGTCTGTTTTTACGGTTCCATCATCATTCAAATCGGTTGTGACGATAAACTCTTTTATTTTACCTGCCCAATCAAGAGGTGCTTTACTGGTTCGTCTGTAAATCCAGCCATTTTCGAGGAATACATTATACCAAATTTCGTCTTTTGTTTTCTTGTCGCCTGTTGCTTCTACATTGGTCACTTTCAACGCATAAAATTCTACCAGTTTGTTTGGATTTTCTTCCCCCTCTTCACCACGCAATTGATAATAACCACGTTTCTGATTGAAATTCAGAAG
>JANYCH010000134.1 GCA_025360395.1 Cytophagales bacterium
AACCTTGTATTTTTGAGATATTGCATTTGAAGCAGCTGAAATGTCACCAGAAAAAGACACTCCAGAAGAAGAGGGAATAGTCTCAAATAAACCATCATACAAGCATTTATCCCAAAAAGACTGAAAATCAGAATATTTAGACTGTTTGCTGAAAAGGTTTGCTTTCCAGTATTTAGCTATGTAAGTATATGAATCAATCGGAGATTCAGACCAAACCATGAAACTTTCTATTGCAGCCCTTGTTTTGAATAAAGGTGTAATTGTTGGCTGACCTAAGCTGTAAGAACCGGTTTTAGGCTCTGCGTCTGTCCAGGATTCTAAGTAATGATGATCAGGTGTAATAAAATCACATAACGAAGAGGTTTCATCTGATCTGTCTGATAAAGAAACCTTTAAAGATACTTTGGAAAGATTTGTAGCGAGGTCTTTTCCAAATGCACTTGCGTACACAGGATTTGAGTTATAGAAAATAACTGCACCAACATCTCCGGTTTTCACTTTTGAAGCAAACTCAGCAAATGAAACGTCGTTTCCTTGCTTGGCATTACTCTTTCTATTAATATCAATCGTTGAATTGTAACTTCCCAAAAGGTTATTCAATGCATTGACAATAACCTGAACATTTGGATCATTAGAAGATGACACAACTAAAGACTCTCCTTTTGTACTTACTAAATCCGTCGCAGCCTTCTTTAGATTGGCCAATCCGGGAAGTTCTGAAACACTGATAGTACTACCTCCTAATTTTTCTGCAACAAGGTTATATAAATTAGCTACGACCAAACCTTCCTGTGATGGTTTGATCATAGTTCTAAAATCCGCATTAGCGCCAGTTAGAGACATAATTGACTCAAACTGATAGTGTCTTGACATTGAAGGTTTTGATTCGCTAACCTTTCTTACAGCACCATATTGTTTAGCAAATTCTATTGGCGAAAGCCAGGTTCCCAAGAAATCGGCATTGATACTGACAATAGTTTTAGCCTTGCTAAAATCATAAGAAGGAATAAAAGCAGAACCAAAACTTAATTCATTTCCCTTTGATATTCCATATGCAGACGCTGGGTCCTGCGCAACTACTTTAGCATTATATTTTGATGCAAATTCTTCAATTGCAGCTTTTAAAGAAGGGCTTAGAATAGTAGAAGTAATTACATAAACTGCTTTACCTGAAGAATTAACCTCCTTAAGTTTTGAGATAATTTTGCTGTCAGCCACATTGGCGGCAACCTCATTTCCCTTTTCTGTAAAGTTCCTTAATCTCTCGCCATCATATAAACTTAAGATTGAAGCTTGAGTCCTTACAGAAGTTCCACCTTTTGTAACAGTAGATTTCCTGTTTCCTTCAATTTTAATTGGACGTCCTTCCCGGGTTTTGACAATAATACTGGCATAATCGCCACCATCTATATAGTTTGAAGAATACCAGTTGGCATTGGTTGGATCAACTTCTTCTGGTTTAATTAAATATGGTATAGCTTTCTTAACAGGGGTTTCACAAGCTGCAAGAGACGCTGCGGCTACGCTGAATCCCATTAGTTTCAAAAAATCCCTGCGGTTGCTTCCTCCACCATCTTCAGTGGAAATATCTTTCTTAACGCTCTCTGGAAATTCGTTTAAAGAGTTCTTGATGAATTCCGGATTGTTATTCAGCTCCTCAAGACCTTTCCAGTAGATTTTAGTGTTTTCCATATAATTAATACAGGATCCTGGTGATTTTTATTAATAGTGGCATTTTGAACACTCAAGACCACCAATGTCTTTAACTTTCATTGGTTCTTTAGAATGCTGCTTGTGTAAAACAACTAGCTTGTCGTAGTATTTATTTCCTTCTGTGTTAACAGGAGTTTCTCTGTGGCAATTGATACACCAGCCCATTGTCAAAGGAGAGTACTGCTGCACCACTTCCATTTCCTGTACAGGACCATGGCATTGCTGGCACTGTATACCTCCCACCTTAACGTGTTGAGAGTGATTGAAATAGGCGTGATCAGGAAGGTTATGTACACGCACCCATTCTATAGGTTTGTTATTTTTAACAGCTTCGTAAAGAGGTTTAAGATTTGGAGATTCTGTTTTGATCTGGTTGTGACAGTTCATACAGATATTGGCAGAAGGTATATTTGCAGACTTACTTTTGTTTACGCCAGTATGGCAATAGTTACAATCTATTTTATATTTACCAGCATGCAATTTGTGAGAGAATGGAATAGGCTGTTTTGGTGCGTAACCTTGTTGCATACCAAGATCCATTAAGCCATCTAAACCTGCTTTCCCTATGAAACAAATGAAGAAAAAGGCAACGA
This sequence comes from Cytophagales bacterium, assembly GCA_025360395.1. Taxonomy (GTDB): domain Bacteria; phylum Bacteroidota; class Bacteroidia; order Cytophagales; family UBA9547; genus UBA9547. The sequence goes on from JANYCH010000134.1 coordinate 2,307, forward strand.
AGAATTTGAAAGCAGTACTCCTTACAACTGCACCAACATCAAATTTTTGTTCTACAAGGTATTGTTCATCAGCAGTTAACGTGTCCTTTTGTTTAAGAAGTTTAGTTAATACTGATATCGTAGTTAATAAAACGATCAGCATCAATACTAACAGTGCTACAAATATGAAGAGCAAGGCATTTATAAAAGTTGTGTCTTCTTTTGGAGTACCTGTTGGATCACCTGGTTTCGGGGCAGGTCCAGCAGTTTTAGCTGGAGCAACTTTTACCCATTCCAAAATAGAGTTAATTTCTTCGTCAGAATAAGGAAAACTTGGCATCGCCTGTTTAGAATATTGCTCATAAATAGCTACTGCTTCTTTATCGCCTGTTCCAATAAGTGCCTGAGAATTTTTGATCCATTTGTGCAACCATTCCTGTTTATGACGGGCCTGAACATTTCTTAATGCCGGCCCTACCACCACCTCGTCCATTGCGTGACAGGATTTACAGTTGTTTTCAAATAGTACTTTTCCTTTATCTGCAAGGGCGGCGTTACCACCAGCTGCCGGAGCTTGAGAGAAGGCCTGAAAAGTAAAAATTATTGATATGATAAGTGCTAAAACCGGCTTGATAATTTTAGAAATCCCGGGAGTAAAGCTAATATTCATATTAGAGTGGAAATACCTTGATAGTGTCGTCGCTACTTTTTAGCGATTGCAAATCTAATATGCGATTCTGACTAAACAAATACAATTATTGAACGAAATACAGTTAAAACAGTGATTTGTTGTGTTAATTTCCCTAAAACTCTCTTATTCAAACAGATTTGAAGAATTGCAATCATTATTTAGAATCGTTTTAAATTACTGTTATCGCAATACTAATGGAACTTATTAAAATCTAATTAAAACCTGATAATTCATTTGCCCTTTCTTCTGCGCGCAAAACTCCTTTTTTTATACCTTCTGAAACATTATAAGCATCAAAAATACCTAAAGCAGCTTCGGTTGTCCCACCTTTTGAAGTAACTGCCTTAATAAGTTCATCAAAGGTTGCATTTGAATCTTTTATTAATTGATATGAACCATTCATAGTTTCACATGCCAATTTATGAGCTAAGTCGAGGGGTAAACCTAATTCTTCACCAGCTTTGACCATAGACTTCAGAAAATAGTAAAAATATGCTGGACCACTTCCACTTAAAGCTGTAACTGCGTTAAGCAAGGATTCTTTTTCAAGTTCCACTGCTGCTCCAGTACTTTCCAAAAGTTTCCTGATTAAATCTAATTCATTTACCGATAGATCTTGAGAGAAGAATCCTGTAATCCCAAATCCTAATTTAGCAGGTGTGTTTGGCATACTCCTTACAATTTTAGTTCGATTCAGAGCTTCTGAAATATTTTCAATGCTAATCCCGGCCATTATTGAAACCAGTATTTGCTTATCATTCAGGAATTTTTTAAGCTCAAAAGACATTGTTTTGAAATCCTGAGGCTTAACCGCCATGATTATAATGTCGCAATTTCCAATCTTGTTATCAATAGATCTGCTTATCCAGGTAAAACCTAACTCCATCAATTGGGGGTGTGATTCTAATCTGGGTTCAATTAGCAAAAGATCATAGGCATTTAAAATTCCTTTTCTGACAAAAGCATTGGCAAATGCCATTCCCATATTTCCAGCACCAATTATTGCTATTTTCATTCTTTATAAATTAATTTCTTTAGCAGGATCCCAAAACAATGATTTAAAGTCGACTACCTTATTATTTTCTACCATTGTATTTTCATTATGAAGAAGTTGTTGCATTTGGTTTTCCCCGGAAAAATGATGTTTGCCTGTTAGAAGCCCATTTCTATTTACAACACGATGGGCAGGAACTGATGAATCTTCAAAAGCGGCATTCATTGCCCAACCAACCATTCTGGCACTTATCCCAGAACCTAAATATTTCGCAATTGCCCCATAAGAGGTGACCCTGCCTTTTGGTATAAGTTTGGCTACCTGATAAACATCTTCAAAGAAATTGGTTTTTCTTTTTGTCACTAGCTTAGGAGAAAGTATTTGCCGAAACAAACCAAGATAAACCCAACTAAAGAAAAAGGGATTAAAACTTTCCAGCATAAATACATTAACTGGTCGGTTCTTAAGCGAGGAAAGGTCCAGCGAATCCAAATCATGGCAATACAAGGAATTATGATTTTGAGGGTTACCCAGAAACTACTCCAGGCCACGGCACTCCATTCACCATAAACCCCACTCGTCCAGCTACCCAATTTTAAAGTACCTAAGTTTGGTAATGGAGATGACCACGCTCCTAAAAAAAGGAAGGCACCCAATAAGCTAACCAAGACCATCATGGCATATTCTGCCAGGAAAAATATTCCAAACCTTATTCCAGAATATTCAGCATGATAACCTGCTACAAGTTCAGATTCAGCTTCAGGTAAATCAAAAGGTGCACGATTGCATTCTGCCAGAGTAGCAATGTAAAAGATAATGTATGAAACAATCATAAACGGGGATTGAAATAAGTTCCAGTTAAGAAAACCTCCTAAATGTGTAGTATTAATACCTGATTGTTTAATCCCAAATAGCCAGAAGTCCTTTTCAGACCATAAGCTTTGATCTATTGCTATTTGGTTCAAATCCATACTTCCGCTAATTACAATTGCTGTAAGAATTGTTATCCCAATGGGAATTTCGTATGAAATGATTTGTGCAACAGATCGCATTGCCCCTAATAAAGCGAACTTATTATCTGTCGACCAGCCTGCCATAAGTAAGCCAATAATATCGAGAGAAATAATGGTAAGGCAAAAGAAGACACCAATATTAGAATTTACTGGTATAATGCCAGGTGCTATTGGGACAAAAGCAAAACCTGCAAAAACTACCAAAAATATAAATAGTGGAGAGGCCCTGAATAGAATTGAATTAGAGCCAGTAGGAATAATATCCTCTTTTTGGATCATTTTTAGCAGATCGGCTATTGGTTGAAGAGTTCCCACAAAGCCAACTTCAACAGGACCTATCCTGTCCTGGATAAAAGCTGCCAACTTCCTCTCACAATAAAAAATTATGATAATTGTGGTGAGGGCAAAACCTAAATAAATTATAGGAAGAAGTATTTGCAAGAAGATAAGTGTAATTGATCTTGCAAATGAAACAATTATGGAGTTGCTGTAGTATCGTTTACAGAATTATTTTTTGCTAAAGTATCTCCTATTGCTGTTTTGGTTGAGATTGGAACTTCTTTTTCTATCATCACCGGCACTACTATCTCATAACTTCTATTGATGCCGTTATCTTTTATAGTTAGCGTGTTGGCCCTTAACCAAGGGTTGAAATTCTTTAATGTTTGAATATTGATATTATGGGAAGCTGCAAATTCATTTAAATCTTTTATGGATTCATTTACTTCAACAACCTTTACTTCTGTATTTCTGACATTTTCCGGCGTTTTGTAACCATATTTTCTATGATTTTCAATTAACTCTTTGCTTGCCATTACATTGAAAAAGTAATTTTCAGTTTCCCTGTTGGATTTTAGAAAATGCACATTGTCAATTCTCTGCATTTTCTTTAACCTATAAAGTGCAGTACTACCAACATTGTAAGCCAAAGCAACACTCGTCCAATCTCCAAATATTTTATACGTGTGTTTTAAAAGTTTGCATGCTACTTCAGTAGACTTAATAGGATGATATCTTTCATCAACTTCATCATTTACTTCGAGTCCAAAACCTCTTGCTGTGGCTGGCATCATTTGCCAATACCCTACAGCACCTTTAGAAGAGGTTGCGTGTACAAATTTACTTTCAGCGGCAGGAATATATTTGAAATCATAAGGAATACCATGTTTTTTTAATATTGGGTCAATGAGCGGGTACCATCTTTGAGAAACCCTTATCATAGCCTGGTTTGATTTGCTAAAAGTCTTTATCCTTTTCATTGCCCGGTTATAACGGTTCATCACGATAGGTGAATTAAAAGGGACAACTTCTCCAGCAAATGTAAATTTACCAAGATCAATCTTTTCTTCGGACTCTATTTGAACCTCAGAATTTAACACATGAGGCCTATCTGAAGACATATAAGTCATAGAAGTACTTAGCATGTAAACGGTTACAGCTAGTGTTATTCTCTTGACTTTTAATGATATATTATTCCAGGTAGTTTTCATCCGCTTCACATTTTCTGTTACACTTCTAAAGCCGGAATAAAAAAAGTGTGCCATATGCCAGATCAATAATAATTGGATCTTTTCTCTCTCCAGATTTTAAGGACGACAAATCCCACGATCATTCCGCTTAAATGTGCGAAATGTGCGACGTTATCACCTGGCTGGTCTTGTACCATTCCATAGATAGAGGTGAGGCAATAGAAAATAATAATGTACATCATTTTTAATGGAACTGGAGGGAACAAAAGGAATACTTCCATGAACGGAAAGATTACCCCCACACCAAGAAGGACGCCATATAAAGCACCGGAAGCACCAACCATTTGGGTTTTGGACTTGGATATGTAAACTGATTTAACAAACTCGACACTTTCGTTTATATATTTCTCATTTGTGGGATCAGCGGCAAATGAGTTGATGAAATTGAAGTTTTGCAAATAGACCTGGTGAACATACTTATCAAGAAAATCTGAAAAGGCAGTTGCGCTCGGGTTTTGAAGATATACATTGATGGCACTTTTCAAAGTGTACATATCATAATAGATGTAAGCGGAATAAAGCATCCCTGCTCCCACCCCACAAACAATGTAATAGATTAAAAACTTTTTGCTTCCCCAGTATTTTTCCAGAACAGGCCCAAAGAAGAAAAGACCAAGCATATTACTGAAAATGTGCATCCCACTACCGTGGACAAACATGTAGGTAAAGAACTGGATTGGATTAAACTCCCCTACCCCAACATAATGTAAGGCCAGCACTTCATTGGCCCCATACCCGATTATATTGCCTGACAAATAAACCAGCACATTGATGATGATCAGGTTTAGTACTATTGGGCTAAGGTTGTTAAACATATCTATTTGTTAAGATCTTCTTCCAATGCCTTTATTTTCGCTTCTGCATCTGCCTTTTTATTCAATTCGTTTTGAAGAATCTCTGGTTTGGCATTTTGTACAAACTTTTCATTGTCCAGTTTTTTATTTACTGAATCCAGAAAACCTTTTAAATAGCTCAACTCCTTTAATTTGTCCTCCATTTCCTTCGCCTGGTCCAGAAAACCTTCTGCAGGAATAAAAAACTCATCAGATTTAACCAGAAATGAAAGGCTGTTATCCTGCTTTTCATTTACAAACCCGATTTCAGACACATTTGTTAATTTCTGGATGACCTTTCCAAATTTATTATAAATGGATTGATCTGCAGTTCTGATCTTTAACTGAATGGCTTCTTTGAGCGGAATTTGCTTGGTATTACGGATATTCCTGATTTCAGTTATGACCTCATATGCAATTGAAAACTGTTTCAGGACCTCAGCATCATACCATTTAGATTGTGGATAAGCTGAAACAATTACACAATCCATTGGATCACGTTCTTTGATTTCATGCCAGAGTTCTTCCGTGATAAAAGGAACGAAAGGATGAAGCAACTGAAGGATACGCTCGAAGATTTTTATTGTCTCTTTATAAACTTTTTCACTCGCCGGATGAGTATGTTCAGGCTTGATGATCTCCAGGTAGATTGAACAGAAATCGTCCCAGACAAAATTATATACCAGGTTCAAGGCTTCTGACAACCGGAATTTATCAAAATGATCTTCCAATTCTGTCAAAACTGATTCAAACTGAGAATTGAACCATTCTATGGCCACAAGAGATTTTTGATCAGGCTCTGTATCAACTAATTCCCAACCTTTTATCAATCGGAAAGCATTCCAGATCTTATTGCTGAAATTCCTGCCCTGCTCACAGGATTTCTCATCAAATAACAGATCGTTCCCAGCAGGTGAACTAAAGAGCATCCCCGTTCTGACACCATCAGCCCCGTATTTTTCTATCAACTCAATCGGATCAGGAGAGTTCCCCAAAGATTTGGACATTTTACGACCAGCCTTGTCCCTTACAATACCTGTCAGGTAAACATTCTTGAACGGCATTTCACCTTTGTACTCGTAACCGGCCATGATCATTCTGGCAACCCAAAAGAATAAAATTTCGGGCGCTGTCACCAAATCGTCTGTTGGGTAATAGTACTTTATATCTTCATTTTCAGGGTCCTTGAAACCATCAAAAACAGAGATAGGCCATAACCAGGATGAAAACCAGGTATCCAGAACATCTTCGTCCTGACTTAAATCCTGCGTAGTGAGTATTGCGTATTTCGTATTGCGATGCGAAAGTTCCAACGCTTCTTCCTTGGATTTGGCTACTACAAAGGTTCCGTCTGGCAGGTAGTAAGCCGGGATCTGGTGTCCCCACCAAAGCTGGCGTGAAATGCACCAGTCTTTTACATTCTCTAACCAGTGCTTGTAGGTGTTCTTGAATTTGGCCGGATGTAGCTTCACATCATCGTTCATCACATGCTCTAATGCGGGCTTGGCCATTTCCTCCATTTTGCAAAACCATTGCGTGGAAATTCTTGGCTCAATAACGGCATCGGTCCTTTCAGAACATCCTACTTTGTTCCTGATGTTTTCTATTTTCTGAATGAATCCTTTTTCCTTCAGGTCAATTGCAATTTTCTTTCTTGCTACAAACCTGTCCAGTCCTTCATAAGCACCCCCGTTTTTATTCAAGGTGGCGTTTTCATTGAAAATATCAATGATCTCAAGATTGTGTTTCAGGCCAAGGTTATAATCGTTGATATCATGCGCAGGTGTCACTTTCAGACAACCGGTTCCAAACTCCTTGTCAACATACGCGTCTTTTATGATGGGTATGTATTTATTTGAGAAAGGGATCAAAACCTTTTTACCCACCAGGTGCTGGTATCTTTCGTCCTCAGGATTTACGCAGATAGCTGAATCGGCCAGGATAGTTTCCGGCCTGGTGGTGGCTATTGTTAGAAATTCTTCCGAATTCTCAATCGGATAATTGATATAGAACAGTTGAGAATCAACTTCTTTGTGATTTACTTCTTCATCAGAAACGGCTGTAAGTCCAACCGGGTCCCAGTTTACCATCCGGGCACCACGGTAAATCAGGCCCTTTTTATAAAGGTCAACAAAAACATCTATGACGGCTTCCGACAATTCTTTTTCCATCGTAAACCTCGTGCGTGACCAGTCGCAGGAAGCACCGAGTTTCTTTAATTGCTCAAGGATAATTCCGCCGTATTTTTCTTTCCACTCCCAGGCATAGCCCAGGAAATCATCTCTAGTAAGGTCCTTTTTGCTGATGCCCCTTTCTTTGAGCATGGCCACTACTTTGGCTTCTGTCGCAATGGAGGCATGATCCGTGCCGGGAACCCAGCAAGCTTCTTTGCCAAGCATCCTTGCCCTGCGTACCAATATATCCTGAACAGTATTGTTCAACATGTGTCCCATGTGTAAAACTCCTGTAACATTAGGAGGAGGGATCACAACAGTGTAAGGCTTTTTATTTTTATCAGGTTTGGAGTTGAAAAAACCCTTTTCTAACCAGTAGCTATACCATTTATTTTCCACATCCTGTGGACTGTACGTTTTTGAAATCGACATAAGATTTAAATGCGCTGCAAAATAGGGGAAAAATTCGTGAGATTCGAACTACGGAGTGTATTGAAGCACGAATGAGTGGCGGTCCGGAAGGCATGGACCACCACTCAAATTTAAAGTGATTGGAATGATTTACTTTGTTCCTTTCAGGATCTTGTTGTAATCATCCATGTTAGCAAAAAGGCGCAAGGCTTCTTTGACATCTACATCATGGTTAAAGGAATATTCGATGTTTCCTTTGTGAAGGTAATATCTTGAAACTATGTCGCTTTCAAGAACTTGTTTAATTTCATCTTTAAATTTCAAAACATCCTTATCCTTGTCGTGCTGGATTTCCTTTTTAAGAGCATCTATCTTATCCTTTACGCTGTCATAGAATTTTTCCTTTTTCGCATTCTTTATCAGATCGTCAATATTGCCTTCTACTTTTGTCGCATAATCATAGTCCTTGCCTTTCAGGTATTCGAGGAATTTGTTGTACTCTTCGTCAGAGATTTTAAATTCTTTGGCAGGAGCTATGGTTTTATGTTCAGAAGCATAAATAGTAGCGTAATCGAATATCAGTGATTTTTCTCCCAGACTGTTGGTAATAGGGGCGAAATTCAATCTTTCAAGTTCTACATCGGGCGTAATTCCTCCACCGTCATAAACCTTTCTTTGGTTGCCTGTTTTGAATTCTTTGCGAAGCGAATCTGCAAATTTGCTTACGGTACCATCCTCTTTGCGGTGCGAATAATCAATTGCCTGAATACAACGTCCACTTGGAATATAATATTTAGCAGTGGTTATTTTTAACTGAGAATTGTATGATAATGGTCTGGTAGCCTGCACCAGTCCTTTGCCAAAAGTACGCTGCCCTATTAAAACACCTCTGTCATAATCCTGGATCACACCAGCCACAATTTCAGAAGCAGAAGCACTTCTTGAGCTAGTAAGCACAACCAATGGCATCTCAGTATCAAAAGGAGCATCAAGTGACATGTATACTTTGTTCCACTCGGAGACTTTTCCTTTGGTACTTACTATTTCCTTGTCCTTTTGAATAAATATATTTGAAATGGCAATGGCTTCGTTTAACAAGCCTCCCGGATTATCTCTCAGGTCAAAAACCAATTTTTTTGCTCCCTGCTCCTTTAATTTCTGAAGAGCACTTTTAATGTCCTTAGATGCTGAGGCTGTAAAGTCAGTCAGGTGAATGTATCCAACCTCGTTGTTAAGCATTCCATAATAAGGAACATTCTCTACTTTGATTTTTTCACGTTTGAGCTGAACAACCATTTTGTCCTTTACTCCGTGCCTTTTAACGGTTACGTTTACTTCTGTACCGGCTGCGCCTTTTAAAAGTTTGCTTACCTCATTGGTGTTCTTGTCTTTCAGGTCCACACCGTCCACTTCAAGAAGTTCATCCCCTATTTTCAATCCGGCCTTGTGGGCAGGAAAGTTTTCATAAGGCATGAGAATAATGGTTTTGGTGTTCTTCTTTCCAATTACGGCCCCAATTCCGCCGTATTGACCGGTAGTGATGGTCCGGTAATCTTCAATCTCATCCTCAGGAATGTAGTTCGTATAGGGGTCCAGGGACTCCAGCATGGCATCTATCCCTGTTTTGATGAACTTGTTAGGTTCAACTTCATCAACATAAAAAGAATTTACTTCTTTGAATAAGGTCGCGAAAATGTCAAGGTTCTTGGCAATTTCGAAATATTTATCGTTGGCATTTGTGAATGAAAAAAGTGCACTGATGGAGATGATAATACCTCCGATGGCAATCCATCTAGTCTTTTTGCTGGTCATGTGAAAGAGAAAGCTTTTCCGTTAAACGTTTTAATCCTGAAATTAGTTTTTCTTCTATGAAATGAAAATCGTGTATTTCTTTGGCAGAATAAATATGTGCAATGTAAAGCTGATTACCAAAGGAATTTAACAAATGCTGATGAAGCCTGAAAGCTTCACGCATGCGTCTTTTAATTAAATTGCGATCGGTGGCTTTTTTGAAATTCCGTTTACTGACTGAAAACAAGACCTGGTGACCCAACAAAGAGGATTCGGGAACCTTAAAGTACTGGAAACGGATTGGATGGATAAAAATATGTGAGCCTTTCGAGAAAACAAGGTCTATGCGACTTTTTCCCGAAAGGCTTGAGGAACGACTTAGTTTTTTTTTATATCAGCCATTACGCTTTGTGACGTTTCTCGCTAGAAACAGAAAGTTTTTTTCTGCCTTTAGCACGCCTTGTTCTTATAACCCTGCGGCCGCTTGGAGTTGACATACGCTCACGGAAACCATGTTTGTTTCTTCTTTTGCGATTTGAGGGTTGAAATGTCCTTTTCATTACCTTAAAATTGGATTGGGGGTGCAAATATATGTGAAGTGCACCAATACTCCAAAATATATTTTAAAATGTTGGAGAAGAGAGGGTGTAAGTGTAATGGCGTATTGGTAATGGCATTAAAAACATTTAACCCTCTTAAAAGAAATAAAAAAGGTAATGTTTACTCAGAATTATTATTTTTAGCCTTTCCAATTACTCATACTGTTTGAAATTAATCCTACTCCCTTAAGCTATTACTCATCACCTAAAAGCCATTACCCCTCAGCCCTCATGATTACCAGGAACAACCTTATCCTCCTCAGATTTCATTTTTCTCTGTTTCTATTACCTGTCTTTTTGTTTTCCATCAGTCAGGTCGAAGATTTGAATGTGCTCAATGCCTGGACCATGTTTTTTGTTTTGCACTTTTTGGTTTACCCGGCCAGTAATGGATACAATAGTTATATGGACAGGGATGAAACGCCTATTGGTGGACTCAAAAACCCGCCTAAAGGTGATATTGGTTTGTTTTACCTTACTATTATGCTGGATGTTGTAGCCTGTGTAATTTCTTTCTATGTCAGCTGGGAGACATTCCTATTTATTCTGGCTTATATCTTTGCATCAAGGGCTTATAGCTACAGAGGGATCCGCCTGAAGAAATATCCTTTCATTGGTTTTTTCACAGTTGCATTCTTTCAGGGCGCTTTCACTTACCTGATGACATATTACAGCACATCAAATCAACCAGTTCTGGAAAATCACCTATGTGCGATGATTGCAAGCAGTTTATTAATAGGTGGAATTTACCCCATGACACAGATCTACCAGCATGAAGCGGACCTGAAAGATGGAGTAGTGACTTTGAGCTATAAACTTGGTTATATAGGAACATTTCTTTTTTGTTCTATATCTTTCACTTTGGCAATGGTTTTTATGTTTATACATTTTTATTTTAAAAATAATTTGAACAGTTTCTGGGCTATTCAGGTTTTGTCTTCACCAGTAGTTGTATACTTTTTTTATTGGTTTGTTAAAGTTTATAAAGATTCATCAAAAGCTAACTTTGAGAATACAATGAGATTGAACCTTATATCTTCTTTGTGCCTGAATATTTGCTTTTTATATTTGATAATCAGGAAATAAAATGTCTAAAATTGTTTCTATTGCCAGTCAACCGGCACCACACCAATATGCGCAAAAGGAAATTTTTTCCTACATGCTGAATAAAGTTGGTTGGAATGAAACCGAAGAGAGAAAAATAAATTATTTGTACGATAGATCGGGTATTTCCAAAAGACAATCTGTTTTACCCGATTTCTTGCCTGATAACCTTTCTATATTATATAAAACCAATGATGCGCCAAGTGTGCAGCAAAGGTTAAGTATATTTAATATGCAGGCGCTTCCGCTTGCTTCAAAAGCAGCTTTAAAATGCCTTGTTAATATTACGAATGTCGAAAGTATAACGCACCTGATTACTGTCTCCTGTACAGGAATGTCGGCTCCGGGCTTAGATATAGAGTTAATTAAATCTTTAGGCTTATCGTCCTCAATTGATAGAAGTTCAGTGAATTTTATGGGATGTTATGCTGCAATCCATGCCTTAAAGCAAGCACATTACATCGCAAGCTCGAGACCGGAATCTATAATCCTTATTGTAAGTGTGGAACTTTGTACATTACATTTCCAGGATTTGAATGATGAGGATAATACACTTGCCAATATGCTTTTCGCAGATGGGGCTGCGGCAGTGTTAATTACTTCCGATGATATTCTTCTTCATCAGGAAAAGAAAGCACTAAAAATCAATCACTTTCATTCTGATTTATTGTTTACTGGCGAAAGTGACATGTCCTGGAGTATTTCTGATATAGGATTTCAAATGACTTTGAGTGCCTATGTTCCAAAAGTCATTTCGGCAGATATAAAAATGCACTTTCAGAGATTATTGGATAAGGATTTACTTGACAAAGAACAAATTAGATTTTGGGCTATCCATCCGGGGGGAAGGGCAATTCTGGAAGCAGTAACCCAGCAAATGGAAATTTCTGAAACTCAAATGCGTGCTTCCTACCAGGTTTTAAAGGAACATGGAAATATGTCTTCAGCCACAATATTGTTCGTGCTTGAAGAAATATTGAAAAATGATTTGCCGAGTGAAGGCGACAGAACAGTTGCAACTGCCTTCGGTCCTGGTTTGACGGTGGAGTCTGTTTTGCTGAGTGCTATTTAGGCGAAAAGTAACGGTTTGCATCAATGCAGTCCTGCAACTCCTCCGGAAACAACAAATTTCATTACCTCAGTAGATGAGGCCGCAATTGGTTTTATAAACTCTTTGGATACCAGGTAAACATTTCCACTAAAATTGTAAGAGTGCGGGAAGTATACAGCAGCCATTCCCGGCAAGCCTATTTCATTCATATCGGGCTTAGTTACAAAGCCTATCATGTGGAGGTTTGATTCCCCTGAAGTCAATATTAATACTGGCTGTGTGAATTTTTTGTCTTTCCCTACAAAAGCATCCATAAAATCTTTTAATGAAGAATAAAGGACTTTAACTACTGGCAGGTGGTTCAGGAGGTTTTCCAGTAAATCGAAAAGAGGTTTGGCAAAGATTGTGGAGGCGAGCGCTCCTAAAATTGTAATTGAGCCAAAAACGATCAACATACCCAAACCAGGTATGTCAATGTCAATTAAACCATCTACAAACATGAACATTTTGTACATGATAAAGACAGTAATACTTATTGGACCAACAAAAAGAATACCCTGAAGAAAATAACGTATAAGTCTTCTTGAGGTAATTTCAGTGATTAACTGAACAATTCTTGAGGGTTTTGGCATAAAAAGGATTTAGTAAAAATAAGTACAATCCCTCGAAAAAGTATCATTCTGAAAAAAGTAAAGGATCGGGAAGCCCGATCCTTTTACCTGGTAAGATAAGCAAACTTAAACATTTGAGATACAAACTTAGGTTTATACTTTACAATTGAAATTAAATGCGGATTAAAACCAAATCACACCTGTTTTCTTTTCATTAACGGAACAGTGCTGCAGGGTTCGCCAAACATCAGGCTTTGAGCCACAGGGGTTAAAAGCCTGGTAATTTCTACATAAGCATACTCGGGGACAGGCACTTTGCTACAGCCCTTTATTACTACTTTTGAATTTCTATAAGTTTCCAGATCCATTTTAGCAATTGCCTGTTGAAATAATTGCTGTTCGAGATTTTTCAAATTTCCAAAAATAACAGTTTTAGCAAAGGGCTGTAAATGAATAGCTAACAACATATAGGCCCAGGTTGGAATTATGGCATCTTCGCTGCAAAGCAGCGCCAAGTGTTTGCCTGAATACTGGCTCCAATCATGAGATTTTAAGAAATCCCTGAAATCCTTTTCTTTTAAAATTAATCCCTGATAAAGATTTGGAGCAATGTCAAAAATAAGTCGTTCACCAGGAACATATAAATCTTCAAGGTTCAAAACAACCAATGGGCTTAATGCCACCCTGTTAACAATTTCTTTTTCAGTTTCCATTATGATTTTAGAACCAAACAATTTAAAATAAAATTCTATTTACTTAATATTTGTTTAAATCTATTTACTTTCAAATTATAAAACAGGGGGCTATGTTAAGCAATACTTTAAATTTTATAAGCCTGCTTCAAGAGAACAATAATAAGGTTTGGCTAGAGGCACATAAATCAGATCTTATGGTTGCCAAAACTGAATTTTCAGGAGTTGTGGACCAAATTTTAAAATCCATCATTGTTTTCGATAAATCGGTTGAGGGTTTGCAGGCTAAAGATTGCATATTCAGAATTTACCGGGATGTTAGGTTTTCTCTGGACAAGACTCCATATAAAAATCATTTTGGAGCCTTTTTTTGCGAAGGCAGAACTCAATCTCCTGGACCAGGTTATTACTTACACATTGAACCTGGAGATAAATCATTTATTGGTGGGGGAATTTATATGCCCCCTTCTGATGTTTTGCAAAAAATCAGGCAAGAAATAGATTATAACGGTATCAATTTAGATAAAATTCTAAATGAGCCTTCTTTCAAAAAATACTTTAAAGGACTTTCAACTGAAGACAAACTCACCAGGCCGCCAAAAGGATATTTGCCTGACAACCCTCATATAGAATTGTTGAAGCTGAAAAGTTTTGTTACTGGTTTCAATATACCTGACAAGGAAATTTTGAAAAAGGATATTGTTAAATTATCAGAAAATGTTTTTAAGGCTATGTATCCACTCCAGTTATTTTTAAAAGAAGCAATTCACTAATTTAGATTGAAATTGAGAAAGAGGCTGCGGGTTATGGGTCCACATTGTTAACTTTGTAAGTAAAATCTATTCAGTGCGAAAAGTCATTATTATCCTTTGGGCAACCTTTCTGGGCTTATTTTTATTTGTAGGCCTTTATTTATATATGGTCCAGAACAATTTTCTTGGATTGTTTGGCGAAATGCCCACTTTCGACAAATTAGAAAATCCTAAGAATGAATTTGCTTCAGAGCTATTTTCTGAGGATAAGGTTTTGCTTGGCAAATATTTTCGGGAAAACCGTTCTCCCGTAGAATTTGAAGAAATATCCCCCAAATTTATCAATACTCTTATAGCAACAGAAGATGTACGTTTTCATGAGCACTCAGGAATCGATCTAAAGGGGATGCTTGCGATTATGCCGGCACTTTTATCGGGACAGAAAAGAGGTTCAAGTACACTTTCACAACAATTAGCCAAAAACCTTTTCGATACAAGGGACGAGAAATATCAGGGTTCTTTAAGTAGAATCCCCTTGCTAAAAACTGTTATTATCAAAAGTAAAGAATGGCTTACAGCAATTAAAATTGAAAGGTCATATACCAAAGAAGAAATCATGACCATGTATTTGAATACAGTCGATTTCGGAAGCAACGCCTATGGAATTAAAATAGCTTCCCAGACATTTTTTGACAAGGATCCAGGAGAATTAAACTATGCCGAATCGGCAGTTTTAGTAGGTGTGCTTAAAGCCCCGACGCTTTACAGCCCCATTTTAAACCCTAAAAATTCTATGAACAGGCGAAACACCGTTTTGGAACAACTTCAAAAGTATGATTATATAACACGAGCCAAATGTGATTCTATAAAAAGTGCCCCTATAGACTTACGTTTTCAGGTTGAAAATCATAACAAAGGTTCTGCCACCTATTTCAGGACTATCATTAGCAATTACTTACTTGACTGGTGCAGCACAAACAATTACGATTTATACAATGACGGATTGAAAATATATACCACCATCAATTCTAAAGTGCAGAAATATGCCGAGCAGGCCGTTACAGAACATATGAAGGTAATTCAGGCTAAGTTTTTTGAACATTGGAAGGGTAAAAACCCATGGGCAGATGAACAGCGAAAAGAAATACCAGGTTATATCGAAACAGCAGTAAAACGGTCAGAATTATATGCACTTTACAAAGAAGCTTATCAGGGCAACCAGGATTCCATAGATTTTTACATGAATAAAAAAAGAAGGGTTTCTGTGTTTTCGTGGAAAGGAGAAAGGGATACTTTGCTAAGCCCGGTCGAAGAAATCAAATATTACAAGAAATATCTCCAGGCAGGCTTTATCAGCATGGATCCAAATAATGGCCATATCAAAGCCTGGGTTGGAGGAATAAATCATAAATATTTTAAATATGACCATGTAAGACAAGGTAAAAGGCAGCCTGGTTCTACTTTTAAACCCTTTGTTTATGCTACTGCCATGGAAAATGGCTATACACCATGCGATGAATTTCCGGATGTGCCCACAACTTTCCAATTCTGGGATGGTGCGGAGAATAAAACTTGGACCCCACAAAACAGTGAAGGAGTTTATACAGGCAAAATACTGACCCTGCGACAAGCAATGGCAAGATCTGTCAATTCTATAACAGCCAATATGATTAAAATTGTTGGCCCTGAAAAAGTGGTCGTTACAGCACAAAAACTGGGAATAACCAGTCCTCTCGAACCCGTTCCTGCTCTTTGCCTCGGTTCTAGTGATGTTTCTATTTTTGAACTTGTAAATGCTTACAGCACGTTTGTGAACAATGGTACCTGGACTGAACCTATATTCATTACAAGAATTGAAGATAAATTCGGGAATGTAGTACAGGAATTTGTTCCCAAAACCAAAGAAGCAATGAATGAAGAAAGTGCCTATCTGATGGTCCATATGCTGAAAGGAGGAACACAAGAGAAAGATGGAACAGCCCTGGGACTTCACAGGTATAAAAATATTTTTGAAGGAAATGAAATTGGTGGAAAGACCGGCACTACCTCCAATTATTCTGATGGATGGTTTGTAGGTGTTACTCCTAATTTAGTTTCCGGAGCATGGGTTGGTGGCGATGACAGATGCATTCATTTCACTACCTATGCTTTAGGACAGGGTTCAAGACTGGCATTGCCAATAGTGGGCAAGTTTTTGGAGAAGGTTTATGCCGACACTACAACTGGAGTCAGAAAAGGTTATTTTAAAAGGCCTGCAAACTTCAATATCGAATTGAATTGTGCCAAATTTAAGACAGGTGGAAAAGCTGATAGTGATGACGTGATGAAACCGGTGGAGAAGCCTAATTTTGATGAGTAATACCGAAGAAATTCCTTCAGAAACTCTCCAGGATGCAATTAGAAAACTTCCTCACCAACCTGGAGTATATCAGTTTTTCGATATAGGAAACACTCTTATTTATGTCGGAAAAGCAAAAGACCTTCGAAAGAGGGTGGGTTCTTATTTTGTAAAAACAGCAGGGCACAACAGAAAAACCAGGTCTATGGTCTCGCAAATCGTAGCTTTAAAATTTACTGTTGTTAATTCTGAATGGGAAGCATTTTTGCTTGAGAACAACTTCATTAAAACAAACCAGCCCAGGTATAACATTCTTCTTAGAGATGACAAAACCTACCCTTATATCTGTGTAACGAACGATCCATATCCTAGAATTTTCCCAACCAGAAGGTTAAATAAGGCAAAAGGCAAATTTTACGGACCTTTTTCAAGTGTAAAAGTCATGAACAATATGCTTGACCTTTCAAAAAAGCTTTTTAATATCCGTACATGCGATCTTAACCTTACAGAAAGAACAATAGCTAGCGGAAAATTTAAGGTATGCCTGGAGTTCCATATCGGTAACTGTAAGGGCCCTTGCGAAAACAGGGAAACACGAGAAAGCTATTTGGGAAATATCAAAGAAGCTGAAAACCTTTTGCGAGGTAACGTTCAACACCCTAAAAAATTTCTTCAGGAAATGATGGGTTTGGCTTCTTCAAAATATGAATTTGAACAAGCTGAAGGTTTTAGGAAAAAACTTGAGCTGCTGGAAAGGTACCAATCCTCCTCAATAGTAAGCAATGCAAATCTTGCAGATTTTTATGTAATTACATTGATAAACAAAGATGAAAAGGACTTTGTAAATTATTTGAAAATTATTGGCGGAAACATCCGCTATTCCGAGAATTTTTCGATTAAAAAAGTGCTGGATGAATCTGATGAGGATATTTTGTTCTACCAGCTTTTCGATATTCTTTCAAAAGAAACTTTTGAACAAAAAGTGGAAGTTGTGACCAACCTGGAAACCACTTATTCTATTGATGAGAAAATACAGATTACCACACCAAAAGCAGGCATTAAGAAAAAATTAGTTGATATGTCCCTCAAAAATCTGGAGGAATATATCAAACATAAAGAGATAAATAAACTGGACAAGGAAGATGATAAACTAAATGTAGTCAGGTTATTACAAGAGGAACTCCATTTAAAAAATCTTCCATTGCACATTGAGTGCTTCGACAATTCCAATTTGCAGGGTACAAACCCTGTATCTGCCATGGTTTGTTTTAAAAATGGGAAACCCTCAAAAAAAGATTACCGGCATTATAATGTCAAAACTATTGAAGGGCCTGACGATTTTGGTACTATGAGGGAGGTTGTTTCGCGCCGTTATAAAAGGTTGATTGAAGAAAATTCTCCCTTGCCAAACCTCATTGTGATAGATGGTGGGAAAGGGCAGTTAGGGATGGCAGTTGAAGTTTTGAAGGAACTGGGAATTTATGACCAGGTAAGTGTT
>JANYCH010000150.1 GCA_025360395.1 Cytophagales bacterium
TCCGGGAAATGGCTATTCTGGTTATATCTATTCAAGTACTAATGCCACTTCAGGAAATGGCATTATTGCCATGGGTAGAAAAAGCGACGGAACATTAACGGAATTAGAAAATTCACCTTATCCAACAGGAAATAATGGAGATGCCATGGATGGTGATTTTGACGCGCAAAACGCTTTAAGGATCTCTGGAGATTTTCTTCTGGCAGTTAATGCAGGAGGAAATCCTGTAAATGGAAGTATTTCAGTATTTAAAATCAACAGAACCACCGGTAGTTTAACTCAGGTAGATCAGGATCCTTCGACTGCTACAATGGATAATATGGACTCGCGAGGTGTTAGAAGTGTTTCAATAGCCACTACTATCCAGGCTGGAATTACCTTTGTTTTGGTTGCCAATCAGTTTGCAAATCCAAATTTTCAGATGGATCCGGCTGTTGCACATGGATCTGTGACTTCTACGGATATGAGAAACTTAGCAGTATTTACTTTTAATCAGTCTAATGGGATTTTAACTTTCAGCAAAATTGGTGCTACTTATAATGATGGTTCTAATGGAGGGCCTACAACAGTAGAATTTAATAAAAGCGGGACCAAAATGGCTGTCTCAACATGGGGAGTTGCCCATTTCATGACACCAGATGCAGATCTTACAAAACAAAAGCCCGGCAGATTATATATTTATGATTTTATGGCAGGAAATCTTACCAAAACCGGAATGTATGAAGAAGCTGGAGTCTCAGGTAATATTGGAATTTCCTGGAGCCCAAATGATCAATACATTTATATGACTAATTTTAATCTTCATTCCACTAAGGAAGACAACAGTGTTACCGTGCATGATGGAATAACTGCAGCAAAAGTTCAGAATTTTGCCACTGGTGAAAGAAATGATGAAGCCTGCTGGACATGGGTGAGTCTGGACAAACAAAAACTTTATACTGCCAGTTTCAGCGGGAATATTGTAAGTGTATTTGATATAACTGGAGATGGCAAACTGGCAAAATCACTAACGACTAACTATTTTATGAGAAGTGGGGGAATTCCAATGGGAGATACCAAAGATTTATTCCAGGTTAAGGATGGATATCTTTATGCTTCAGGAGCTTATCAAAGTCACAAGATCAGCATTTTCAAAATGGCACCTAATGGATCATTAACTGAAATTTCAGGATCTCCATATGCAGTTCCTAAATCTATTGGTAAAACAAAAGATGAACAATCATTCCTGGGCTTGACCGGTTTTGATAAATAGACCCATTGTTTTTTTCAGGATTAATGAAAGGTCCAGTAATAACAATCTTTTAGATTAAACTTAATAATCTGGTGTTACTGATGAACTATCGGTACACCAGATTTATTCAATAAATAAATAATTATGAAAATAGACGCTATTGCAATCCTGATACTCTTAATAACATCTTCGGTCAAAGTCTCTGCGCAAACGGCTGAAAAGTCTCATCCTGTTCTTATTGAGCTCTTTACTTCGGAAGGATGCTCAAGCTGCCCGCCTTCAGATGAGGTGATGGCTGAATTGCAAAAAGAGTACAGCCAAAAACACAAACCAGTGTATTTTATTGCCTTTCATGTAGATTATTGGAATTACCTGGGTTGGAAAGATCGGTTTTCTTCCAAAGAAAATACAAGCAGACAGAATGAATACGCAAACGCTTTTGGTTCAGGTTCGATTTACACGCCGCAGGCAGTAGTGAATGGTACTAAGGAATTGATAGGATCAAAAAGGCAACAGCTGAAGGAAACGATTGACAAAGAGCTTAATGCGTCAAATCAAAACATATTAAGTCTTCAAGCAGTCCACCTGCCGGATCAAAACAAGATCAGGGTGTATTATAGTTATCCATCAAGCACAACCGATAAGGAGATTTATTTTGTTTTAGCAGAAAAACAACAAACGAGTAAAGTTTTAACGGGTGAAAACAGGGGGCGAACATTGAAACATATCAACATTGTAAAACAATTGGAACACTTTAGTTTAGAGCGGGAAAAAAATTATGAATTTTTGATAAAAGATAAAATTACAGCCAGTGATTACTTGTTTCTCATCTTTGTGCAGCATAAAATAAGTAAAAAGGTTTTAGAAGTGGTGGAAGGTTTCTGAGTAATATTTCATTTTAAATATCTTTTTCAAAAACCCTCTGACAAGCAGGTCTAATTATTAAAATATAACAGAAACTTTACTTTTCTGTTTAAACACATTGTATGAAGAATATACTATTAGTAGAAGATGATCCTGAGATTGTGACACTGCTGGGCTTGCACCTCAAAGCACCAGAATTCAATTTGAAGGCCGTAGGCAACGGAGCTGATGCATTCGAAGCAGCTTGTCACACTCCTTTTGATATGCTGATCCTGGATATTATGCTTCCAGAAATAAGTGGTGTAGATATTTGCCGGAAATTAAGAGAAACAAATATTTCCGTCCCCATCTTGATGCTTACAGCCAGAGCAGAAGAAACTGACAAAGTGCTTGCCTTAGAAATCGGAGCTGATGATTATATGACCAAGCCATTTGGCGTACTTGAATTAATGGCAAGGACAAAAGCCTTACTACGACGTGCGGATCAAAGTAATTTATTGACACCAGCTTTGCTAGATGCTAAAACAGAAATCAGCTATAAAAATCTTCTCATTGATAAAGGCTCAAAAAAAGTGATGCTTAACAATAACCGGATTGAATTAACCCCAAAAGAATTTGATTTGCTGTATTTATTGGCAAGCAATCCGGGAAAGAGCTTTAGCAGAATGGAACTTTTGAAAATGGTGTGGGGATACAGCATAACAGGTTATGAAAATACTGTTACTTCTCACATAAACAGGTTGCGTCTCAAGATTGAAACACGCGTCAGCTATCCTCAATATATTATCACAGCATGGGGAACCGGGTATAGGTTTGGAGAATGAAAAAAGTAAAA
The DNA here is from genome assembly GCA_025360395.1 of Cytophagales bacterium. Taxonomy (GTDB): domain Bacteria; phylum Bacteroidota; class Bacteroidia; order Cytophagales; family UBA9547; genus UBA9547. The sequence goes on from JANYCH010000150.1 coordinate 2,931, forward strand.
TTAAGTATAACAGCCAATATAGGGATACTTATTTGCGGTATCATCTTAATCCTTAGCGCTGTTACTATCGTTATTACATATATCGCAACATTTACATTTCATCAGGCTACTACACAGCTGCTAAATAAAGATGTGGCTGCGCATATAGCCAAATTTACTTCTCCCTTTGAAGGTAAGCACATTGACAAAAAAATTGCAGATTCCGTTTTTTATAATGCCATGGTACTTAACCCTACTGTTGAGGTGTATTTCCTTGATCCGGCCGGGACCATTATGTATTACCAGAAAGATAATTTTGTAGTTAAGATCCCAAAAATCTCAATTGTACCTATACATACATTTATTGCCGGAAACGGGGAAAAGTATATCGAAGGTGAAGATCCTAAACAACCGGATGAAAAGAAAATTTTTTCTGCAGCTGAAGTTAGAAAAGGGGTTCATTTGCTAGGATATATTTATGTTATTCTTGGCAGCCATGAATACCGGAGTGTTAACAGTATTCTGTTTGGAAATCATATAAGCCTATTGTCATTTAAGATTTTCGTTTCTGTTATTATATTTTCTTTCCTTATAAGTTTCCTTTATATCCGCAGACTGCATAATAAATTTACCATGATCAACAATGTTGTGAACCGCTTTGAAGAAGGCGATATTGAGGCAAGATTTGAAATTCGGGAAGGTGATGAACTTGGACCCATTACAAATGCATTTAATAAAGTGGCAAATCAACTTTCAGGTTACATTCATAAACTACGAGAAGTTGAAACTGAGCGAAAGAATTTTATAGCCAATATTTCACACGACATTAAAACTCCACTTGCTGTTGCGCATGGCTACGCAGAAACACTGGTAATGAATCAGAATGAGTACGGAAAAAATAAAGAAGAGGAAAAAAAATATCTCCTCATAATCTGTAAAAAAATCAATCAGGTTGGAAGTCTAGTTTCAGGCCTAAGCGAATTGTTAAAAATCGAAGCGGTAGGGTTTGTACCCAACAAAGAGCCGTTTGTATTTGCTGAATTACTGGAAGAATCGGCC
>JANYCH010000186.1 GCA_025360395.1 Cytophagales bacterium
CTGAATATTCCGGTGAAATTGAGCCACCATTCCGGCCTAACTGAGCCACCCATTTAATGATCTGCGATTATAAGTTACAGAGATTTTTGGATTGATTTTACTCTTCTCAGCGATTCTCCTTTTAATTCAATTTTATGCGCATTGGCTGTCATTCTGTCCATGATCGCATCTGCCAGTGTTGGCTCTCCTATGTACTCATGCCATTTGCTTACCGGCAGTTGTGATGTTATGATCACGGACTTCTTTCCATACCTGTCTTCGAGCATCTGTAGAAGTGCCAACCTTAGGTTGTTATCTAGTTGCTGTAAGCCGAAGTCATCAAGGATGATGAGTTGTACTTTCTCTATCTGATTGAGCATTTTTACATAAGTTCCTTCCAGTTTTGCATGGGCTACTTTTTCCAGCAGTCTTGCCATACCCAGGTATAGCACTTTGTATCCCATGGTACATGCCTGTCTTCCCAATGCACATGCCAGATAGCTCTTTCCACAGCCGGTGGCACCTGTAATGAGTAGGTTTTCGGCTCTTTCTATAAAACTGCAATCCGCAAGCTGCGCGAGCATCTCATTACTGAGGTTTCGTTCCTGTGAACAATGTATTTGTTCTAAAATGGCATTGTATCGGAGTTTGCTTAATCGCAGGAACATCTGTGTTTTTGCATGGGTCCGATGCTGTAATTCAGCCTCTGCAAGTCGTGCAACTGCCTCATGGAGATTTAGTTGTTCATGCAAGGGCATAGACATAAGGGCCTGATAGGCCTTTGCCATTCCTGATAACTTCAGGCTGGTTAACTGATCAAGTGTTTGTTTAGTATTCATAGTAATTGTTAATATGCTTGTGGACCTCTGATGTTATCATGTAATGGCAGCGATAGTTGCTCTATGGTTATGGATTGTTTATCCATATTGTTTTGAAGTATGTTTTCAATTGTGCGGTAGGAGCAGTAACCGGCCTTCCTGCTTATTTTACAGGCATTTTCCAGTCGGTCCTTTCCGTATTTGCTTATCAGGCGTAACAGGCCACGACAGGACAGGAATGCCTGCTGGGTAAATTGTCTTGATTCAAGTATCTGGTTTACTACTGCATAGAAGTTTTCACCAACAAATTTGGCCTTTTCCAGAAAGTAGTCCTTGTCCCATCCGAGTTGTTCTTTGTAATGCTGATGATTGGCAGGCATGTGATCGCCAAGAGTAGTATATGCGTTCTTCTTATAATTCCTCCGGTGCAGTGCAATGCGCCTTTGTTCAAGGTATATTTCAACCTGATCGGTGTCATAAACAATAGTGGCTTGTTTTCCAATGTATTGGTAGGGAACACTGTAGTAGTGCCAGTCCTGACCTAAAAGAACATGGTAATTCTTCTGTACTTTAGCCTTTACAGCATATTTAACCTGGAAAGATTGTGCCGGAAGTGGTTTTAAGGTCGGCTTTTCATCCTGCAGGAAGCGATCCTTTCTTGAGTAATCCTTCTTCTGCATCAAAGCTGAGTTATGCTTTTCAAGGCAGGTTTTTATATGATAGTTCAGCTCAGAGAGACTATAAAACTGCTCATCTCTTAAGGGGGCATAGATTCGTTTGTAAGCAAGGTCTACAGCCTTTTCTACACTGGCTTTATCCTTTGGCTTTGCCACTCTGGCTGCCTGCATTGAAGGTGTTATAGTGTACAGAAAACTGCTCGGCAAGCTCCGTGAAGGCAGGCTCATAGCGGTTTGATTTAACCACTACTTGTTTCATGTTATCGGTAAGCATGGAAGCAGCAACACCGCCAAAGTATTGAAGGCATCGGCCAAGAGCGGCTATAAGCGGTTCCAGTTTTGGATTGGGCAAGGCTTCTACATAGGTGTAACCGCTATAGGGTAAGATGGCAACAAAAACAGGACAGTAAATTACTTCTCCGCTTAATTTGTCAATGTAGGATAACTTTTGACCGGCAAAGTCAAATTGAACCACCTCACCTGGTTTATGCTGCTGCCACATAACGGCATTGCGTATAGAAGCATAGGTATTAAGATGTTCGCAGAATTGCTGATAGGAATATCCATCCTTGTCAAGTTGCCTGTATTCTTCCCAAAGGATATACCGGGTAACTCCGGTTTTTGTGAGCTGAGATATATAATGACTAAGATTGGCAGAAAGCCTGTCGTAGCGCTCATCTTTCCTGCCGGTTACAAAATGATTATAAACTAAAGAACCAAGCTGCTCATCATCGAGTAAAAGAAGTTCCTTGTAATGTCTGCCTGAGGCTTTAAAACGCTTTACATACGTGGCAATAGTATTGCGGCTCATTCCTGTCTGAACAGAGATCTGACGCTCGGAGAACCCTGAGAGGAGAAGTTGTAGTAGTCTTCTTATTTGCAACATTTTCGTGGATTTATTGGCCATGACACTTCAGCTTGATTACTGAAGTAAGTTGCAAATCATTAATATAGGTGGCTCAGTTTATGCCGGAATGGCAGAGTGGCCAATTAGAAAAATACAAAAACAACTGGCTCAATTTAATCCGGAATCTTCTGTATTTTTACTCTTAAACTGGCTCTGTTTAGTCCGGAATCACTGGCTCAGTATAGTCCGGAATAATCACTCTGTTTACAAATAATTCGGTCATAGCTGTTTTACTAACTCTTTGTTTGACCTTTTTTTTGTTTCCTTAGATTGACTAAATGTTAATAATGGAATAAATGCCAAAGCAAGGCAAAGGGTGATATTTTTTCTCATTTCCTTTTTTTTAATTGTTAATTGATAGTGTAAAAATGCTATCGTTACAATTAAAAGTAGTTCGCCTATGCTAACAAATTAAATTTACATTTTCTTGTTCCTTATTCGGCTTAAAGAGGAAGGGAGAATTCCTAAATATGATGCAACCAGGTATTGTGGAATGCGTTGAACAAGCTGTGCATTATTGGTTAGGAAATGATTATATTTTGATTCTGCAACTTCAGAATAAACATCAGAAAGCCTTTGTAAGGTATGGGCGTAAGCCGATTGAATTGTTAATCTAAAATATGTTTCAATTTTTCTATTTTGCAGGCAAATTTTATCATATTGTTGCCTTGTAATATAAAGCAAAGTACAGTCTTCAATAGCCTCAATTGTAAAAAGTGAAGGAGAAAGATTAAAAAAACTACATAAGTCTGTAATCCAATAATTTTCTTTGGCAAATTGTATTACTTGCGTATAGCCATCATCTACTATTTTGTAAGAATAGACAAGCCCCTTTTCGATAAAGTATACCTTATCATTCTTTTTACCTTCTTCAATTAACTTATCCTTCTTTTTGATCTTTTTCCTAACTAATAGTTTAGCAAAAGATTCGAACTCATTTTCACTGATTGGTATTTTAGATTGTACGTCAGAAAGGAGTATTTCATTTTCCATATTATTAACTTCTAAATGTTAATGGTTAAATCGCATCCGATATTAAATCTACAGTTATTATAAGTCAATTTTAAGATCATTGAAACGAATTTCATATCATCAGAAGACAAAAAAGTAGCTATACGAAATTAACCTAAGATTTGATTTATGCTGATTATATTCTGTAATCTCAGTTGTTCGTTAATTATGTTTGTCAGGCATTAGTCCATTATTTTTATTGTGCCCTTAAGGTGTAGAAACTCTCCGTTTTTACTTGGAATATTAGTGTAAACTATACCTTGATTATAATCTTGGATATGTACCACATTATCACCCACATTCGGCTCGTGCCAATATACCATAAAAATGTTTTTGGCAATTTCTGTGGCTATATATTCTACCGAATCTGTTGCCCCATTTTGCCCCTTAAAAGACATGAATTTATTGTTTTTAAAGTTCAAAACGAAAGATATTCACCAAAATTCACTTCTACCTTATTGCCAATTGCTGGATAAGGTGATTTCAACTCCCACTCCATTTCTTGTTTAAACACTTTTGCACCCATTTCTAGATTGTCTTTTCCACCAAATGTTGGATATTTCTTCACCATCTCTGTAGCTAGTTCTTTGCCACTTTTACCTTGTGCTGCTGCATTTTTGTAATCAGATAAATATTTTTTTGTAAAATCAATACTTTCGGGGTTCTCATTTAACTCAATAAAATGTGAAGGGATCACTTTTACTGGTTGTAAGGATTTTAGTTTTTCGAGTTGGGCGATCCATGCCTCGATTGCCGCTACATTTTTCGTATCTGCCATCCAAATATGTGAACCTGCTATATTTACAGAAATGCCTCCCAGGCTAGTTTTTAAAGAAGGGATCCATAAAAAACTGTGGGCAGGGTCATTTTTTGTGGTAATGATTTCAATTTTATTTCCCTCCAAATCGGGTATTGTAGAAATAGCTTCGGGAATTATAATTTCACTTGGAACATCACCTTTTAGTTGCCCTGACCAAACAGCAAGTTTTTCATCTTTTGAAGCGGAAATAAGATATGAAGTTTGTGCTGTGGAAACAATCTTTGCTTTTGGAAATGCCTTTTTTATTTCATATAAACCAAAATAATAGTCTGGGTCACTGTGTGAAATGTAAACCATAATTAAGTTTTTACCAGTAGCCTTGATTTCCTCAATTAATTTCAATGCATAATTCTTTTGAAATTGAGCATCAACCAATATGGCATCTTTTTTTACCATAAATGATTGTTGATGTTACAGGAAAAATGGCATTTTTACCTGAATTAAAAATTTTGACATTTAAATCTTGTGCAAAAGTTGAACTTGTCATTATCAGTACTTTTATAATTAAGAGTAAATGTTTTATCATTAATTATGATAGGTGCTTAAAGTTTTTAGACATATTTCACATAGAAAAGAGAGCAGGCATTTACGCCCGCTCTCTTTTGGGAATAGGTTATATTATTGGAAACATTGAATTTCCATTTGCTGTTTTGTCGGCTGTAACTTCTTCTTGCATTACGTCCCAGTGTTCTACTAATTTGCCATTCTTTACCCTGAACACATCCATTGCCAACATCGGTTTTTCTCCCCAACCAACATAGCGACCATGAATCATCACAAATTCACCATCTTCAATTACCAAACCTGGCTGGTACTGAAAGGTGGCCGGCAGGCCTTGTATAATTTTTTTTAAATCATCGTGTCCGTTCGGGATGTGGGGATTGTGTTGAATGTATTCTTTTCCCCAGTATTTATCTATAGCAGTTAAATCTCTCTTTACAAATAATTCGGTCATGGCTATTTTTACTAGTTCCTTGTTTGTCATATTTTGTTTTTTTAATTGTTAATTGACTGTTCAAATCTACTATCAAAATAATTTTACAGTCGTTCGCCTATGCTAACAAATTAAAGTTTCATTTTTTATTCTTTATTCAGCTTTAGGTAGGTAAACGCCAAGACAAAAAGCTATAAATGTTTATGGACTGGTTGATTTATTCAAAACCATATTCAAAAAAAATATTCTACGTTTCAACTTGTTCTTGATATGTGTTCCAGGCACATTTGACACTTGGTTGATGCCTATGGTAAAGGACACGAATCAAAGTATAGGTTCTAAGTTGCAAATGTGAAAGGGAGGACTTTGCAGGTCCGGAAAACAAAAAGGGCAGGATTTCTCCTGCCCAATGTCTTCAACTGACCACCAAATAAAACTAACCTCTGTCTACCATAGAAACATAATCCCTTGTCTTCTCTCCAATATAAACCTGGCGAGGGCGACCGATTGGTTCTTTGGTGTTCCGCAATTCTTTCCATTGCGCTATCCAACCTGGTAAACGGCCTAATGCAAACATAACCGTGAACATATTGGTAGGAATACCTAAAGCACGGTAAATAATACCCGAATAGAAATCTACGTTTGGATATAGTTTTCTTTCAACAAAATATTCATCGTTCAAAGCAGCCTGCTCTAGCTCTTTTGCGATAGCAAGGACCGGATCGTTTACTCCTAATTTGTGCAAAATATCGTCACAAGCTTTTTTGATGATTTTCGCCCTTGGGTCAAAGTTTTTGTAAACCCTGTGCCCAAAGCCCATCAAACGGAAAGGATCATTTTTATCCTTTGCTTTTGCGATCCATTTTTTTGTGTCTCCGCCGTCATTTTTAATCTGGTCAAGCATTTCTATTACTTCCTGATTAGCACCACCGTGAAGTGGCCCCCAAAGTGCGTTGATTCCGGCAGAAATAGAACCATATAAACTTGCCTGAGATGAACCCACTATTCTTACTGTAGAAGTAGAGCAGTTTTGCTCATGATCGGCATGAAGGATAAGAAGTTTATTTAAAGCATCAGAAACGACCGGATCAACTTCGTATATCTCAGTTGGGTCTGCAAACATCATGTGCATAAAGTTTGCGCAATATTCAAGGCTTCTGATCGGATAATTAACCGGACGTCCTTTAGATTTTTTATATGCCCAGGCAACCATGGTTGGCATTTTGGCAATCAAACGGATAATAGAATCATTAATTGTTTTTTCTGAAGCATTCGGGTTGAGAGATTCAGGATAAAAAGCAGTTAATGAACATATAAGAGAAGAAAGGACTCCCATGGGATGGGCATAAGATGGAAAACCGTGAAGGATGGTTTTAACATCTTCATGGATCATCGAATGATCATCTATGCTTTTATCAAAAGCAGCATACTGCTCCTTTGTAGGAAGGTCTCCATAGATAAGCAAATAGGCGACCTCAAGAAAATTAGATTTTTCAGCTAATTGCTCAATCGGATACCCACGGTACCTTAAAATGCCCTCTTCACCATCTAAAAATGTAATCGCACTTTTTGTAACACCAGTATTTTTATACCCTACATCATAAGTGATATAGCCAGTCAAATCGCGGAGTTTTCCAATATCAATCGCTTTCTCGTTTTCTGAACCTTCAATAACTGGAAGTTCGAAAGTTTTTCCGTCCAGGATAATTTGAGCTGGGTTTGACATAAATAAGTAGTGTTTAATGTTTTAAAAAACAGGTGCGTAAGTTGACAAAAAAAATCCATTTCCAAAAGGTCATTACCCGATTTAAACCTCTTTTCAAATCAATTAATGTCATTATAATCAATCCACTTATATTTGTGATGGACATCCTCGTTTTATGCTCAATTTTTCCAACTCTCAATTAGATAAACTGGCCGCTCATTTTATAGGCAATAAAACGCTGGATGAAGATCTTAAACTTAGTTCGGAAACCATCGATGAGCTAGATGAAGCTGTACTTTCCCTTTTGTTACAATATTTTATGGGGCCCTTTAAAAGCACAGGGGAATATTACCATTTAAAGCATGAAACAAGCCTGGAACTAAACGAGATATATGCATTTGTAACTAAGATCTTTGAAGACGAAACAAGCTTTATTGAACAATCTCAAAACATAGCCAAGCACCTTTACGAAAAATCTACCCACCCAAAAGTGAAAGCTGGTGATATGTATGTTGGCTATTTTTCGAACTGTGCGGTAGAAGACGAAGTAACGGATTGCATTGGTATTTTTAAATCTGAAAATAAAGAAAAATACCTTAAAGTTTACAACAACAATCATGGATATGAAATGGCCGCCGATGAAGGGATCAACATCCATAAGCTGGACAAAGGCTGCCTGATCTTTAATACTGAAAAAGACAAAGGATATATGGTAGTGCTGGTTGACAACCTGAATAAGCAGGATGGTGCTTTATACTGGAAAGATGAATTTCTGAAGGTAAAACCCAGGGAAGACAATTACTACCACACGCAGGGATACATGAAAATATATGACAATTTTGTTCAGGACAAATTGAAAATAGATTATGATGTTTCTAAAGCCGACGAGATCGATATTCAAAACCGAACTAAAAAATTCTTTAAGGAAAAAGAAACATTTGATTTTCAGGAATTTGCCAATGATGTGATACAGCAACCGGAAATCATAGACAAGTTCAGGGCCTTCAAACACGAATACCAGGAAACACACGAAGTAACGATTGCAGATGAATTTAGTATTTCAGACAAAGCTGTAAAAAAGCAGTCCAAATTTTATAAAAGTATCATCAAGCTTGACAAGAATTTTCATATTTACGTACATGGAAATAAGGAAAATATAGAAAAGGGTGTTGATGAAGCTACCGGGATGAATTATTATAAATTGTTGTTCAGGGAAGAAAGCTAAGAATTCGAAACTATAAAGCCACATCTAAATTTTCCACAGACTATTACATTCGTAAACCGTAATCTTAAATCGTAAAAATTTAAATGGGGATCCTTAAAAAACTAGCAGGCGAAACAGCTGTATATGGGCTAAGCAGCATTGTGGGTAGGTTTCTCAATTATCTTCTGGTTCCTTTTTACACGGCAGTATTTCTTCCGGCTCAATATGGGGTTATTACTGAAGTCTATTCCTATGCGGCTTTCCTTAACGTAGTTTTCATTTACGGAATGGAAACAACCTATTTCCGTCAATGCAACAAAAATGGAGTAGATAAAGAAAAAGTATTCTTCAAAATACAATCTCTTGTTGTAATAACTACTGTTTTGTTATGCAGTTTAATGATGCTTTTATCTAACCAAATTGCTTACGTTCTAAAATATCCCGAAAACGGCAACATCATCATTTTACTTGCTGCCATCCTGGGGTTTGATGCCGTACTGGCAATACCTTTTGCCAGGCTCAGGCAGGAAGGAAAAGCCAAAAAATTTGCCTTTGTTAAGATTCTTAATATTCTTTTAAACATTGGCTTAAATGTGCTTTTCTTAATTATACTGCCAAAACTAAGCGGCGACCATAACCCTAATGTCGATATGGTCTTAATTGCTAACCTTTTTGCCAATGCTGTACAGATCTTCTTCTTTATAGAATACTTCACTCTGTGGCGGGCAGTGAATTTA
>JANYCH010000188.1 GCA_025360395.1 Cytophagales bacterium
AACGTAAGTACAAAATCAATCTACCCTCTTCAATATACTTTTAAAACCACTTATTAATTGTTTAATGAATTTTTCAATAGTAATTCCAAGCTATAATGGTGCATCCAAACTACCGGTTTTATTAGAAACAATTATATGTAATGACTTATCAAATGGAGAAATAATAGTGGTACTTGACGGGTCTACGGATAATTCCGAAACCCTTTTAAAAAAAACAACCTTTAAGAACCTGGTCATTTTAAACCAACCTAATAGTGGAAGGGCAAATGCCAGAAATGCAGGAGCTAAAATAGCCAAAGGTCACATTATCTTTTTCATAGATGATGATATGGGTCTGAAACCAGACTCGATAAAGGAACATCTTAGCCACCATAAACAACATCCAGGATCAATTTTAATAGGAAAAGTTACTCTTGATCTAACCAAGCTTAATAAAGATTTCGATTTTTATATATTAAACCTTTTATATAAATGGGAAACTAACAGTAAAAGCAAAACATTAATTGATTTAAATAGCTTCAAGTTTACAACTCAACATCTGTCAATACCTAAAAATATATTTGATTTACTAGGCGGTTTTGATAACAGGCTTACTGATGCAGAAGATTATGATTTGGGAATGAGAGCCTTAATGCTAAAGGTACCGATTTACTATGATCCGGATATTGTTGCTTTTCACCATGATTTTCCCACTTGCGAAAAATATATAAAAAGACAAATTGAATATAAGAGATCACATATAGAATTAGAATTATTGGAAAAACAATACAGCCACAATCTGTTTCCGTCTTTGAGAAAACCCTCCTTATTGAGAAGAGCAGTGTCTTCTATATTTACTGGAAGAAATTGGATAAATTCAGTTGACAATGAAAAACTTATGATGATACCTAAAAAAATCAGGTATAAACTATATTCAGAAATCATTTATGCCCATACCCTGAAAGGTATGGGCATGATTTAATTAAATTAATTTAATTTAATTTATAAGTTACCCCCATTTCCATTCCAATCAGAAAGCTTTTAAGTGAAAGCCCTGTATTCACTTTAGTTTGACTAGGTTCAGCAAAAGTTAGTTTGGGGTTAATGGCATTTACGAAACCTTTATTAAAAAAGACGCCTGCAAATACTTCCAGTTTGTCAATAATTTTATAGTTCGCGCCAGCACTTAGGTAAAGAGTTATGTCTATAGGATTAAATAATTTGACAGATCTACCAGTACCATTTCTGTCCCGATAGGCATAGGAAGAATTGTTATGGGCCATATTCCAATAGTGTGCATAATCGGGACCGTCAAGTTTTTCACCAGTTCTAAGATCTATTGTGGGGCCAAATGTCCCATATATTTTAAAATTCTTAAAAATGTCATTTGTGTAATATTTTAACAATAGAGGTATTTGCAGATAAGTCGTTTTGTAATTTGAAACTCCCGAGTAATGGTAGTTATATCCATTAGCATAATTATTACCATAGTTTGCACCTTGATAATTAGAATAATTTTTATGGCCATTCCCATCAAAATAAATATTGTCCCAATTAGTGCTGCCATCGTAATTTCGAACAGAAAAGTTTTTCTGTGTAAACCATAACCCTGTTGAAAATGCTAAGTGGTCACTCAAAAAGTAATCAATAAAAAAGGAAACCCCTACCCCACTAACATTCCTTTCTTTTACAGTATAGCCATCTGCAATGTAATTAACATCACTTGGGGTTGCATCTTTATCTCTGACTGTGGCGATGTTGGTTGAGGGGGCCAATCTGAAACCAATTTTAAAATCTCCTTTTTGAGCAAATCCTGAAACACAAACTGCTGTGAAACAAAACAATAAAATCTTTTTCATAATAATAGAAATAGTTAAAGGTAAAATTCAAACAAAGATTCAAAGAAAAACCATGCCAGATAACCTAGAAATATTAGTATTCAACCAGGCTTACAATATTTGGGGAAATGAATTGAAGCTTTTTATCACCTTCTAAAAAACCAACACTCAACAAAAAAGCGTAACCTGCAACGTTTGCCCCAGCTTTCATAATTAGCTGGCTTGCAGCCAAAGCTGTTCCGCCCGTTGCTAAAACATCATCATGGATCAATACATTCAAACCTGGTTTTATGGCATCTTCATGCATTTCCATGGTTTCTCTACCGTATTCAAGTTCATAATCCAGTGATAAGGTTTTATAAGGTAATTTCCCCTTTTTTCTTATAGGTACAAAAGGGACACGCAGTCTTTGGGCCAAAAGCATTCCAAAAAAGAATCCTCTGCTTTCAATACATGCAAGTGCATCTATTTTATTGTTTTTCAGGGCGTCTACAAAGCCATCCAGGATTTCAGTACAAAGATCTGGTAAAGCGAAAATTGGTGTAATATCTTTGAAAAGGACTCCACGTTTCGGAAAATCATGAATATCCCTGATGTTAGCTTTAATTTTTTCTGACAGATCCTGGTTCATATTATCAATGATCTTTGACGTTGCATTTCAAATAAAAATATACCTGTTGCTACTGAAACATTTAATGAATCAATTTTTCCCTTCAATGGAATAAAAACTTTATTGTCTGCAAGTGTCAGAATGTGTTCTGAAATACCTGTTTCTTCAGAACCCATTACAAGGCATATAGGACCTCTCAGATCTGTGGTATATAGGCTTTTTGTGCCTTTTTCGGTACAGCCTACCACTGAAAGTCCGGAATCTTTTAATGATCTGACAGATCGGTACAGATCTTCGGATTTGCAGATAGAAATGTGATGGAGTGCCCCAGCTGAAGTTTTCATAGCGTCGCTGTTCACCTGGGCTGATCCTTTAACAGGTATCAATATAGCATGAACACCTGCACATTCTGCAGAACGGCTTATTGCACCAAAATTCCGAACATCCGTAATGCTATCAAGCACAAGGATGATTGGATCTTCCCCTCTTGAAAATACATCCATTACGATATTTTCAATTAAGGCATAATTTACTACGGAAATATAAGCTACAATTCCCTGATGATTTTTTCTGGTTAAGCGGTTAAGCTTTTCAACAGGAACATATTGTATATTAACGCCTTGCTCCCTTGCTACTGATAAAATTGTTTCAAGAACGGGACTACTTCCACCTTTTTCAACAAATACTTTATCTAATGCTTTACCTGCTTTTAAGGCTTCCTGAACTGGCCTAAGTCCAAAAAGCATATCCTCTGTGCTAGCAGAAGGACTCTTTGTGTATGTGCGTATTGGCCTCTTTTCCTTTCCTTGATTCATTATGAATTTGAAATCTTTACTGTGGTAATATAGCTTCAGAGTTTCTTTTGTGATTATTTGTATGCTTATGTTTGCTTTGCAATATTTTATGGATTACAATATTAGAATCTATCATTTTGGCCTTGTCGAAATACTGTTCAGAATGGATAGTATCGGCTATTTGCTGATAGGAATAAGCTAACATAAGGTAAAAGTCCTTGTATTTTTTTCTGTCATTCTCCTGTACAGCAGAGAAATGTGATATTGCATTTTGAAACAAATTTTCTGAATAGTAATACTTGGCCAGTTCATAATGGGATTTTGCATCCCTGGGAGATAATAAAAGTGCGTTCCCCCAAAATTTTGAAGCACTATCTGTAAAACCTTTTTCTGTCAATGCTTCTGCAAATAACACATTATATTTAAAAGGCATGTCGGTTTTTACTTTGGAAAGTAAAACAAGTGCACTATCAACATTATTCCTGATTAAATTTATTTCTGCCAGATCTATAAGGCTGTTATTATTATTACTATCCTTTTTCAGAATAATATTATAAAAGTCAATTGCTTTCACAGTATCATGCCTGATAAGGGAAAGGCGTGCCCTGTTATACAAAACCTCTGTGAAACCAGGGGCATTTTGGGCCGCTTGCTGTAAAAAATATTCAGCTTTATTAAGATTGTTCGCATTCAGGTATAAGTTAGTTGCAAATAGTTGGGCTTCAACAGTATTCAGGTTTTCTCCCCTTTTTAAAATTGCCTCAATGGAGATAATTGCATCTTCATTTTGACCAATTTTGGCATCTATTTGTGCCTTTAACATTAGATAGTCGCTATTCTTGGGTTCAATGGAAATAGCATTTACAATATCTTCTTTTGCTTTTAGTGTTTTTTCTATTTGTAGTTCAAGTTTTGACCTTTGAAATAGTGCGTCGGCATTATTTTCATGATGTTCAATAATCTTATCAAGGTATAATATTGATTTTTCAATGTCATAATTTCCGTTTATGGCGAATTCTTCGCTGGTTTCAACAACCGGGCTACAACCAGCCAAAATCAACATTAAACATATAGAACTAAACTTCAAATAATAAATCATACTATAAGTTAAACTGCAAACCAATTTTAACAGCAAATCCCTGGATGCTTCTGCCTGTTGTGGAATTAGAATTCAAATATGTTAGCCTGTGCATAAAATCGATTCTTATCAATTTAAATATATTTTCAACTCCATAAGAAACTTCTGCGTATGGTTCATCCAGGTTCAATCTGGAAAATTTTGGGTAATTATCAGGGATCAAATCATAATTTTTATCCGAAACAGAACCAACTAAAATCTGACATGCTGCTACTTCCCTCCATTTCAGCCTTTTAAGCAATGGTATTCTATTGAAAAGTAAACCCTCAAAATGCTGCTCTATATGAATGGAAGTATAGGTATCACTTGTAAATTCAAAAAAATTCATCAGATTAAATGATGAATAATTCAAAAAATAAGTTTGGTTCCCCAAATGGTTTTCTAATAATGGATAAGGAACAGGATCGGGTGTATAGCCAAGGCTGTATGAATATTTAAGTTTTCCCAAGAGTCCAACATTTTTAATATGTGAAACATTAAAATAAAATTTATTGAAATGTAAGTCACTTCCTAATAAATTTTTAATACCTAATGTGTATCTGAACGTAAAAATCGGAAAGCGAGTACTTCCCACTACATTTCTATGATTTCCGTTTTTGACAAGGGTAATATTTTTGGCATACCTTGATTCAAAAACTATCTCAGATGTCTCGTAATTATTTGAGATGCCTGAATTTTTAATATTGGAAGGATCATTATAAAATGCAAAATCATACAATGGTACAAAAGTAGTATGTGTAAAGGCCAACCTTTGTGTAAATCCTTTGAATAGATCTGATTGAATATAAAATTGGGTAAAGGTATTCATATATGGCCTTCGCCTTGCAATGTTACCCCACTTGGTAAAAGCTGTAAAAAGGTTATTTTCATATTTATTGTCCGTTTTCAAAGCAACCTGGTCTATGTCGTGTAAATGTTCAATTCCGGCTAATGACCAGCTTTTGCGTCTGAAAATGTGTTCTGCACTTCCCTGGTATTTCCATTCATCATCTTTGGTACCATAAGCTACCCTCCCAACCAAAAGCCAGTTTTTACTAAGTTTACTGTTTGTTCGCATTCCAACTTGAAACCTGTGTTCTTCAATGTTGTTATAAGCATAGGTATAGAGCAATGGACCTATGTCTACTTTACCTGTTTCATAATAACCGTTTACTGCAAGGTCAATTATTTCAATATAAGTTTTTACAATCGGGACCCTTTTGATAGAATCAACCATAGCAAAAACCTGTTTTTCACTGGCACTTAAAGAATCATGTCTGTTTTGGATCCAGAAATTATTTGTCTGGGAACTTGAAGTATCTAAAACTGTCAATTTTTCTCTATAAAATGCTTCTGGTTTCGCGGCGTTTTCAACTACATTCTTGTTTGAAATATAAAATTTTATCAGCATTCCGGCGCTACTGTCCCCTACCTGGCCTACGTCTATTAACAACCTGCTTTTGGCAGGCAACCATGGCCCATTGTTAGTAGGCATCAATTCCTGTTGAATTTTTATCCCGTCAATAAAATTAAGGTTAGCATCAGGGCCTATGTTCAAGCTGACTTGTTTGATGGCCCACACTGAGTCTGCAATCCAGATCTTACCTTCAAAAGCCAGATCCTGCTTCCGTTTGGGTGTCACATCGATCTTGTAGCATTTATTACCCCCCAGATATACACTGTCTTCCAGGTAAAATTTATAGTAATTAGACCAGCCATCCGCAATGGGGGACACAAAATCTTTGTTCATGATGGTCACCCTGTTCTCATAAAAATTATAATCATAAAAAGAGGCATTTATCATTTGAGCAATGATACTGTTATCACTTACCCCAACACCCGTCACTTTTTGCGCCCTTACCACCTCCTTGCTAAGCTTTGGATCTAAGCGGTAAAAATAATCTTCAATGGTTTCAGAGATATACATGGGAATAAGCAACTTGCCATCTTCTCCATTCATCCGTGCAACACTGTCCAGAACTCTGGTAATCTGGCGCATGTACCATTTATTCTTTAGTTTATCTGAAATGTTTTCAAGGTCAATTTCTACTTTTTTGTACATCTCATACTGATAGGCATTGAGCTTTCTTCTGTCGTTGTATTCTTTTCTTGCTACAGCTTTTCTGATGATATTATAGGCAGGGTCTTCCTTGTTTGTAATGACCACTTCACTCAGCTCAAAGGATTCAGGGGGAAGGGTAAAATTTAGGGTTTGGGTTCCACCCTGAATAATTTGCTTGGTTGCAGTTTTATACCCAATATAGGAAGCAGTCAAAGAATCTGAGGGAGGATTGGTGGTGATTAAAATATAATTGCCATCAAAATCTGTGGTGACTGCAATCCTGCTGCTTTTGAAATAGACATTTGCCAATGGGATACCTTCTCCATTAGAACCGTCGGTCACTTTCCCTTTTATAGTAGTTTGTTGTCCAATGGAGCGGATAGAATAAAATAAACTCAGAATAATGAGTAATAAGAAAGGCACTCTCTTCACATGTTCAGTTTGAAGCCTTGAAATTAAAAATTAATTCTTTCTTAACAGAATTTTAATGAAGTGAACATCATAAGTGTTACACAAAAAAAAACCAGATCCCAAAAGATCTGGCTAAGCTGTAGGAGATGGATTCGAACCACCACAAAGAGGTTAGCTACAGGACATTAGACAACTTTAGTGGTCAACCCATTACCCTGCGTTTATCCCTTGATCTTCACCCCCGAGACAGGAGGGCATGTCTGCCAGTTTCAACACCCTACATTATGTTTACGGAAAGCTACTCTTTACCCGTTTTGATGTTACAAATGTAACAGCTACTGTATTTATTTCAAAATACTTCAAGAATATTGTTAAAATTTTATGTTTTCGATAACTATAATATTAAATTTATGCTGAAATAATAATTTAATAATTTATTTTTGCTGGTGAATTACGAATTTGACAAAACCGACTTTAAAATTCTGGCTATCCTGCAAGAGGATGCTTCAATCCCCTATACCGAGATAGCCAAACAGGTTTATGTTTCCCCGGGTACTGTTCATGTACGCATGAAAAAGATGGAGACAGCTGGTGTCGTCACCGGAACCCGGTTACAAATAGATTACACAAAACTTGGCTATGACATTATCGCTTTTCTAGGCATTTTCCTGGAAAGGAGCGATTTATATAACAGTGTAATAGATCAGTTAAAGGCAATTCCGGAGATTGTTTCAGCACATTATACTACAGGTGATTATGGAATTTTTGCCCAGATTGTTTGCCGTGATACAAAACACCTGCACAACGTTTTAAGTGATAAAATTCAAAAGGTAACTGGCATACAAAGAACAGAAACCTTTATATCTCTTCAGGAAAGCATTAACCGACCGTTAAATGTTTAGTTTTATATTTGTTTTGCCATCCATTATAATGAACAGAATATTTTTAATCATAATAGCATCTTTTCACTTCCTGGGAGCCCAGCCTTTAAAATCAGACAGTAGCTTTAAGGATTCTGTTATATCAATTGAAAAACTTTATTTTAATGCTGATTCCATGCTTTTGCATGCACGTCAATATTTAAATTTACCTTATAGGTTTGGAGGTAAATCACCTGAAACCGGTTTCGATTGTTCTGGCTTTGTATGTTATAACTTTAAAAGATATAAAGTAGAATTGCCCCACTCATCTTATGAACAGATAAAAAGGGGTCAAAAAATAAACAGAACGGAAACGAAGGCAGGTGATTTAATATTTTTTAAAGGTAGCAATGTAAATTCCACACAAGCCGGACATGTCGGAATTGTAGTTTCAGTATCCGACACCAATATTAAATTTATTCATGCTGCTTTGAAAGGAGGAATAAGGTTCGATTCCACTTCTTCTGATTATTACAAAAAGCGGTATTTAGGAATCAGGAGAGTGCTTGAGTAAAAGAGATGTTACTTTTTTCAGGTCTTAGCAATAATCTTCTATTTAATTCTTCAGGATTATGATAACTTATAAATGTTTGAGCTGGAATAACAGGACTTATCAGATAGTTTAATCCTTCACTACTTAAAAATCCTTCTTTGGTATAAACAATACCTTGTTCAAGTATTAGATAAGCATAATAACTATACTTTGTTAATATCTGATTGAAAAATTCCTTTCTTTCTTCATCTAGAAAGCATTCAAAAATTATCGTAGGCCGGTCTTCCCTGAGAATTCTATCAGCACCTTGAAACACAGACATTTCAAAAGATTCTACATCACATTTAATAAGATCTATGCATATTTTTTGTTCAACGGCAAAATCATCTAACTTACTGATCTTTACAGATTTGTTTACCCATTTTATCTCGGGATAAATACTTTTAGAAAAATCCATATTCAACGATGAAACGTCATTAACTATTTCGTTTTCCGGAACGGCAAATTGAATTTCTCCATTTAAATTACCAATTGCAATTTCATGAAGTTGAACATTGCCAATTGAATTAGCCTTCATGTTAACTTTAAACCTTTCAGCATTTGAATGATAAGGTTCAAATGCCAGGATCTGTGATTTTGGATTTACAATAGCCGCTAAAACAGAAAACAGTCCAGTATTGGCACCTACATCTACGATAGTTTTTGATTTTTGAGCCAGGGCTAAAAATAATTTTAAATCTGCCTTTTCAGGGTATGGTTCATTGTAGTAAAAATAATATGGCAACCCATCATCACTTTCATTATATAATTTAAAAGCTATATTTTCAAATGTGCAATTTATAATTCCAGAAGGAGACCATCTTTTGATTAAATATAAATAAACATCATTCGCCAAATTCCATGAGAATTTCAAGATTTGACGAAAAAACTTATTAATTAAAGTATTCTTTCTGATTATTTTAAAAACCTTCATTAACTCTTTTAGATTATTTGTAAAAATATTAGGTCAAAATCAATAGTTAAATCGACCTCGGGTTTTAATAATTCCAAAAATTAAAAATTTAAATGTGAAGATGCAGATATATTAAGATAGAAATCTTCCAAAACTATCTTTTTTTAAGAAAAGGGAACAAAAAACACTAAATTTTGTTGTACTTTTACATTTGGAATAATTCTAAACAGGCTAATCCATGTCGGAAAAAAGCACTGATCTGCTCGAAGAAATCACATCTTCAGATTACAAATACGGGTTCGAAACAATAATCGAAAACGATTCTGCACCTAAGGGTCTTAATGAAGATATTGTACGTTTAATCTCGGGTAAAAAGAACGAACCGCAATGGATGTTAGACTATCGGCTCAAAGCATACCGTTATTGGTTAACACTAACTCAACCTACCTGGCAAAATGTCACCTTTCCTGATATAAACTTTCAGGATGTGATCTATTATTCTGCCCCTAAGCAAAAGATTTCGCTTAACAGCCTGGACGAAATTGATCCTGAATTAAGAAAAACTTTCGAAAAACTGGGAATATCTCTTGATGAACAGAAACGTTTGACAGGAGTTGCGGTAGATGCTGTGATTGACAGTGTTTCTATTGCTACCACATTTAAAACTAAGCTTTCTGAACTAGGAATTATATTCTGTTCAATGAGTGAGGCGGTAGAAAACCACCCGGAATTAATAAAAAAATACTTAGGGAGCGTTGTTCCATATACTGATAATTATTATGCTGCTTTAAATGCTGCTGTATTTTCCGATGGTTCATTTGTATACATTCCGAAAGGGGTAAAATCTCCAATGGAACTTTCTACCTACTTTCGGATCAATGCAAAAGAAACAGGGCAATTTGAAAGAACTTTAATAATTGCTGAAGAAGGCAGTTATGTTAGTTATTTGGAAGGATGTACAGC
>JANYCH010000192.1 GCA_025360395.1 Cytophagales bacterium
ACTCAGAAACACAGTTGCTTAATACAAATTTTGAACTTGATAGTTTTGTTTACAGAGTTTCGCACGATATAAAAGCACCATTAAGATCTGTAATGGGACTGATCGGAATAGCAAAACTTGAAAATAAACAACCAGAGATAAGTACTTATCTGGATATGATGAACAAGAGTGTTTTAAACCTCGATTACTTCATTAAAGATCTTACCTTGTTCTCCAGGAATTCCCGTATGGAGCTGGAATTTAAGAAGATAGATTTCGAAAAACTGGTAAATGAATGTATTGAAAACCTCAAGTTCATGGAAAACGTTGAGAAGGTTGAAATCCGAAAAAATATAAAAGAAAAGTTATTTTTCTTCTCTGATATAACAAGAATTACGACAATTATTAGTAACCTGCTTTCCAATTCGCTTAAATACCATAAATTTGAGCAAAATAAGTCTTTTGTCAACATTGTAATCAGAGATGAAAACAATCAATTGGTGATTGAAGTTGAAGACAATGGAATGGGAATTAATCCTATTTACAAGGATAAGATTTTCGACATGTTTTTCCGGGCATCAGAAAGGTCTTACGGTTCAGGGCTGGGTTTATATATAGTAAAAACAGCAGTAAATAAATTAAAAGGAAACATAACGGTGCATTCAGTTCCAGATGAAGGCACCACGTTTAAAGTTGTATTACCACGATTAACTGTAACAAACAATGGCTAAGAAAATCAACCTGGTGATGCTGGTGGACGATAACGACACTGATAATTTTATAAGCCAGAAAATTATTGAGTTGAATGGTTTCGCTGACAGAGTAATCGCTAAAAACTCAGGCAAAAGTGCCTTAGAATATCTTGAGGCAAATGAAAATAACCCGTCAGAACTTCCGGACGTGATTTTTCTTGACATTAATATGCCTATTGTTGATGGATTTGTTTTCCTATTTGAATTTGAGCGTTTTAATGACGAATTGAAAAAGAAATGTAAAATCGCTATCTTATCAAGTTCTGATAACAAAAGAGATATCGAAAGAATTGTTGACAATGATTACGTGGTAAAGTATATCACAAAACCCCTCACGCAAGACGCGTTAATTGAAATAGGCAGCGTTCTGTAATTTCTTTTTTAACGTGGACAAATAAATAATTAATGTCCAATATAGTAGCCATAGTTGGCCGCCCCAACGTGGGCAAATCGACTTTTTTCAACCGCATGGTAGGCGAGCGTATCGCTATCATGGACAATGTAAGTGGCGTAACCAGGGACAGGCATTATGGCCATTCTGAATGGCTGGGTTATTATTTCACTGTTATCGATACTGGTGGTTATGTTGAAGGTTCTGACGACAGGTTTGAAAGTGAAATAAGAAAGCAAGTGACCATGGCCATAGAGGAGGCTAATGTTGTTTTATTTGTTGTTGATGCAAAAGAAGGAGTAACCGACCTGGATAAAGACTTTGCCAATGTAATCCGCAGGTTTAAAAAGCCTGTTATTTTGGTTGCCAATAAGGTTGATATGCCAAGTCAGGCAAATTACATCTCAGAGTTTTATGCCCTAGGTTTAGGTGATATCTATCCGGTTTCTTCGCAAACAGGTACAGGTTCAGGTGAATTATTGGATGAAGTGATCAAACATTTCCCTGAAAGAGGAGATGAAAACCCATTTGAAGGACTTCCAAGAATATCAATAGTGGGAAGGCCAAATGTTGGTAAATCTTCATTTTTAAATGTTCTTATTGGAACAGAAAGAAGTATAGTAACTGATGAAGCAGGTACCACACGTGATTCACTGGATACCCGTTACAACATGTTTGGCAAAGATTTTATTTTGACAGATACTGCCGGTATAAGAAGGAAAGCCAGAGTAAGCGAAGATATAGAATTCTATTCAGTACTGCGAAGCATCAAATCGATCGAAAAATCGGATGTTTGTATTGTTATGTTAGATGCCACCCTTGGTTTGGAAGCACAGGACATGAACATTATCAGTCTTGCCCATAGAAACAAAAAGGGAATTGTTGTATTGGTAAACAAATGGGATTTGGTTGAAAAGGATACTAATTCGGCAAAAAAAATGGCCGATTATATCTATTCCAGAATGGAGCCTATCAGTTATTTCCCCATTATTTTTACTTCAGTCACAACCAAACAAAGGATTTTTCAGGCGATAGAAAAAGCTTTGGAAGTTTATGATAATAAAATGAGGAAGATTTCAACTTCAGAATTGAATGAGAAACTTTTGCCTGAAATCGAAACTTATCCTCCTCCCGCAATGAAGGGAAAGTATATCAGGATCAAGTATATAACACAGATTCCAACTCATAATCCTGTTTTCGCTTTTTTCTGCAATCTTCCTCAATACATTCAGGTGCCTTATGAAAGATACCTTGAAAATAAAATGAGAAAACATTTTCAATTAGAAGGCGTTCCGATCCAGCTTATATTCAGACAGAAATAGGTTGACAGTGAACGGTTGACGGTTCACTCGTTCCGTCAATGTTTCTTAATTCATTTAATTAAAAGAG
>JANYCH010000051.1 GCA_025360395.1 Cytophagales bacterium
CATTTTTGCCATTTTTGACAACTTTCCTTTGGTTTGCAACTATCCCTATTGCCCAACCATCTATCCTTGCCAAACCGCAAATAATAGTTTGCCCATATGTCTGTTTGTATTCATCCAGTTCAGAATTGTCCACCAAACGCATGATTATTTCTTTCATGTCATAAGGTTTCGTTCTGTCAGCCGGGAGCATAGTATAAATGTCTTCCTGTTTCAGCAAAGGCTGAATACTTTTCTCCCTGCTATAACCAATTTTGGGCTTCTCTCCTATTTTGCCAACCATTCTTCTAATGGCTTCAAGACAGGCATTATCATCCGGGAAACGATAATCGGTCACACCGGAAATATCACAATGTGTTATTGCACCTCCAAGTGTTTCATTGTCAACATCCTCTCCTATTGCTGCTTTTACAAGGTAAGACCCTGCCAAAAATACAGAACCGGTTTTTTCAACAATCATGGCCTCATCAGACATAATGGGCAAATAAGCGCCTCCGGCAACACAGCTACCCATGATGGCCGAAATTTGTACAATGCCCAAAGCAGACATGTGTGCATTGTTCCTGAAAATCCTCCCAAAATGTTCTTTATCAGCAAAAACCTCGTCCTGAAGTGGTAAAAATATGCCTGCACTGTCCACCAGGTAAATAATGGGTATATTATTTTCCATGGCAATTTCCTGAGCACGAAGGTTCTTCTTCGCTGTAATAGGAAACCAGGCTCCGGCTTTAACAGTGGCATCATTTGCTACAATGACACATATCCTGGATTGAATATAGCCGATAACGACTACAACACCTCCTGAAGGGCAACCGCCGAATTCTTCATACATTTCATCTCCGACAAAAGCACCTATTTCAAGTATTTCTGTATCTGGATCAATAAGTTTATTTATTCTTTCACGGGCTGTAAGTTTGCCCTGTTCATGTTGCTGGTCAATTTTTTTCTGACCTCCGCCTAGTTTAACTTTTTCTTCTTTTAATTTTAACTGACTTAGAAGTTCGTTTAAGCTGGAAGAAACCATAAGAGTTTTTTTAATTCATACGGAAAGTAATCCAAAAAGATAATAAGCACTATTCTGTCTCTTCGTCTGTATCTTTTGGATAGATGTACCATTCTAATTTGCCTGTTCCTTCAGAGATCAGAGACCAGGAATCCAGTTCAAAATGAATAGAGACTATTCCTGAGGTAGGAAGCTCTCCGATTTCCTGTTTTGTAATATATTCTGCCAGGTAACTTATACCCGGATTATGGCCCACAAGCAATACAGTATTGCTCGAATCATTTAGCGAATTGACAACTTTTAACAAGTTCCTTACCGATCCTTCGTAAATCTCCTCTTCGAAAACTATTTTCTCTTCAGGAAATTTCAGTTGTTCACAAACGTATTTTGCTGTATTTGAAGTTCTTACTGCCGGACTGGCCACTACTAGGTCAGGCACAAAATTCTTTTCCTGAACTAACCTGCCACCCATTCTTGGTGCATCACGGTTTCCGCGGGTATTGAGGTCTCTGTCAAAATCTTTCTGACCAGAAACCGACCTGTCGGACTTGGCGTGGCGCATCAAAACTAGGTGTTTGAACATATAGTGGTCTGATTGTTTATCAAACCACTATTTACGTTCATTTTTTTCATATAAACAAGTTAAAAAACTAGTCTACTAAAATCCGTTTTGTTTCGTTACCAGATTTAACAATGTAGATACCCTGAGCAAGCGTGTTTGTGTCTAACTGGCCTCTACCTTCTTTAATTACTAAACCG
Source organism: Cytophagales bacterium (assembly GCA_025360395.1). Classification (GTDB taxonomy): domain Bacteria; phylum Bacteroidota; class Bacteroidia; order Cytophagales; family UBA9547; genus UBA9547. The sequence continues at coordinate 1,760 of JANYCH010000051.1, forward strand.
TTTAATGTATAAACCTGGTAGTCATCTTTAGCTGAAGTTGCAGGTTCACTGGAATCTTCCATTCTTGCCTGGCTTGCTGAAGAAATGGTAAAGCTGACTTCAGAACTTATCTTGTTTCCTGAAGTTTCATTGACAACTATCTGAACTGTATAGCTTCCTTCACTTAGAGCATAAAAGGAATATTGATAATTAAATTTTTCATTAATAGGATCTTTGTCTGCCCATTCGTCTTTGGTTGTAACACCATCCAAAGTATATTCAACAGAGCTTACTTTTTTAGAGTCGGTGGCCTGTATTTGTATTTTTATTGTTGAAGCATAAAATTCAGAGGTTGCACGGTCCTTCCATTTGTTAATATTTGATCCGTCAGGAAATGATACTCCATAATCTCCTGAAGGAATAACAGAAGTTGGTACGGCAGCAGAAGTTACATTTACCACCATTTCATCATATTGATGAGCACCTGAATTGTCTGCAACAGAAAGCCTAAAGGTATACTTGCCAATGATTAGGCCAGTCACTTGTAAATCTTTTGTTTGAACTCCATTCATAAAAGCCAGGTTAGGTCCGTCTGTTTGAGTCCAGGCATAAGAAGAGATAGTACCATCAACATCACTTGCAGAACCATTTATCGTTACACCAGTTAATGGAGAAATAATATTTTTATCAGATCCGGCAGAAACAGTTGGTGCAATATTGGAAACTAAAGTAGCCCCGCTAACAACCAAAGTAATATCCTTGAATGAGGTCGATTTCAATCCGTCAGTTACAAGAAGATGAAAAGTATAAGTACCTGCAGAAAGGTTTTTCAATTCAAGATTTGCAGAATTCTGTCCTTTGATTGTAAGGTCAGGACCTGATTTTTTAATCCAATCATAAGCTATTATACCATTTGCATCACTTGCATTTGCATTTATAGTTATTGAACTTCCTGTCGAAGCTGTTAAAGATGAACTGGCAGAGATAACTGGAGCCGTATTAGTTGTCGACAATTTGCTTTTGCTGATTATCCATGGGTACAGTTCTTCAGTATTATAAGCATAGAAAGGAATAGAACCATGACCTCCTTTTGAATCAGTATAAACAGTGGTAACCGCCTGAACAACTGATGAAGGAATACTTAATCCAACTTGTCTAATGGGCTCATTCATATTATTGATGGTAACGGTTTTATCGTTCAATCCATGAAATGCCCATTCAGGAATATTTTTAATATTACTGTAAATCATTGTTTTATCTACCCAAAAGCTATTAACTCCTGCAACAGGAACAAAAGCAGCTATTTTTGCTGGTTGGGTTGCAGCCAGGTGGTACATTCCACCACCGCCACCACTGTAGCCTGAAACATATATTTTATCATTGTCAATCCTGTTGGTAGCTTTCACCTGCTCAACTAATTCGTTTAACCAACCTGGTGTAATCCAGGTTAAAGATACCGGCATTTGTACAGAAACTACTAAAAAATCTACGTTTCTGCCATCCTGGATTAGTTTTGTTAATCCGGGGCTAACTTTTAATAAATCAATTGTATTGGTACCAGTCTTTTTTTCACCATCACCATGAAAAAAGAATAACACAGGATAATTTTTATTTGCCTGGTCTTTTAAGTAAGATTCCGTTTTATAAATCAAATATTCAAGGTTTTTATTGCTCAAAGCTGGAATCTGAGAATTGTAACTAAACTTCTGTAATCTCTCGGAAGTTTTAACAGCTGTTTCTTTAGGATTTAACGGTGTAGAATTATCAGGCTCAAATGCTGTATAAACATACAAGTTTGAATTTGCCTGCAAACCTGTCACAGTGTGTGTTAGAGTCTGGTTAATATCCTGGCTACTGATTATAACTTTGCCTTTGGTAACGTTATCAACTAAGTTACCATTGATAGACAAGTCTTTTATTTGTTGCGCCGTGATGGATGGCACAGTTGTTTTACGCAAAATGTAATATAATTTGCCAGTTTGAATAGAATTAACAGAGACATCTACACTTGAACTACCAGTAGATACTAAAACTGACTGAGCTTTTAAGTGAAAAAAGCTAGCAAATAAGATAATTATAGCGGTTATTCTCATATTTTTTGATTTTTATATAGTACTTAAGGGATCCATCCGAAAATTTCAATAAAATTTCAGACATGTAATATTTACGAACAAAATTAATAAAAGTTATTTAATAACCAATCTAAATATTACTTTTTACATTTTAAATTTCACTTTTGCAGGATTTGATTTAGTACTAAATGATTAGTGATCATTATTACAGGATGATAAGCCAATAAATTGGTAAATGTGTGGGCGATTCTATTCAAATTAAAGTAACTACCAATGGATAATTTGATGGTAGGACAAATTGATGACGGAACAGTATTCCTAACAAAAAATAGAATATTCAAATAGCCTGACAACCTGGATCCATCCCAAAATCAGCACTGTTACCGGGTCACAATTAAGAATTTTTATTAATCTGAAAAAATTGGTACAAAAAAAAGCTTGTGGTAATTAAGGTAAACATTTAGAAAAAGCAAATGATAATATAAAAATTATTATTTTTAATTGCACTTTTTGTATT
>JANYCH010000270.1 GCA_025360395.1 Cytophagales bacterium
TAAGACAAGATTACTTATACTCGCTTCTTTGCCATCCTTAGTAGCATCTGCAGTGATAGTAGCAGCACCTGCAGGTGACAATAATTTCCATGAACCTTTTTCGCCATTAATAAGTCCGTTGCCTTTTAAAACATAACTGCCTATACCGCTAAAACATAAAGAGTCGTCTGTAACATTAGCTACGGTAGAATTCTGACGGGTCAGGTTTATGGTAGCCACAGCTGCAGGACAATTTGAATTTGCATCTGTTACTGTCCATGTAAGGATTGCTTTATCTTTAAATTCCATCCCTGTTACACTATCTGTAAGAGAAGTTGCGCTTCCCGACTTAAATGCTGGGACTCCTTGCGAAACGCCTATTGACGCTACTGCCCATTTGCCACTATAACCAGTTGCCGGCGCGGTTGCCTGGATAAATACTGAAGGAGTATTGAAAGTATGGTCCTTAATACTTGGGCTGGTAACACTTTCTGGTAAATTAATTGTAGCAACCGGTTTGGCAATTGCAGTTATAGTTTCTGAACCTGTAAGGCCTGTTGATTTTGCATTACATGAATTGCCATCTTTTAAACTTTTTAAAGTAAATGTTTGGCCCTTTTTGCTCTTGTAAATAGTGGTAATACCTGTTAAACTTAAAGGGATATCTCCATCAACAGTTCCTGCTAGTACTATATCGTAATTAGGTTTGGTAACACCTGTAACAGTTATTTTAACAGATCCTTCAGCTATTCCATCATCACAGAACTTATCAACGTCCTTTGATAAAGTAGCTGTAGGCTCTGGAAAGTTAGCAATAGTTGCTGTACCTGTTCCGGAACCTGTACATGTTTGATCACCGGATGTCTTAACAGTATAGTTACCTGCCTCCATTACATCAAAAATATATGTATTGCCTGTATTACTGGCAGCTTGTGATTTAGTAAATACTGTATTAGAAGGAGCTGGGCCCTGAATTGTAAAATCATAGACCGGAGCAGGGTCATTTGATCCGCTCATTACCACCTGGATCTGAGTTTTAGAAGTCCCGTCATTACAAATAGAAGTTGGACTTCCTGTCTTATTGGAAATAGTTCCAACCACAGGGCAATCACAATTGATCGTTCCAGAGGCTGCTGCAATATTAGTATTGGCAACACAACCAGTCACATCACTTGCTGTATAAGTATAAGCTTTACTTCCAACTGCTCCAAATGTGGCAGAATATGTTGGTGATGTAAAGGTACCGGCAACTGGTGTAGCAGTAGGGAAGGTATAGGCTGGCTTGCCCCCAGTCACATCAAATTTAACCGTTGCGTTTTTAGTTATGAAATCACATACTGCAGATGAATTTGTTATCACAAGATCCGGATGACGGGCTACTGCAACACTGGCAGTGGAAAAGGTAGTATTTGAACAGTTGTTTGCATCTGTAACTTTAGTAAGTGTATAATTACCAGATTCATTGGCAGGCACCGGAATACTTCCTGTGGTGGTAGTTTTCCCAGATCCTCCAGGAGAATCATATATTACCGTGTAAGGACCAGTACCTGTTAAAGTTACAGGAAGGCTTTTAGTCGCATCTTCCTTGCATATGGTTAAACCAGTTCCAAGAGTGGCCGTTGGAAGCGGATTAACTGTTACTGTAGCTGTACCATTGCCTGATCCTGTACAGGTTTGGTCACTGGCTGTTTTAATTGTATAGTTACCGGCATCTTTCACATCAAAGACATAGGTATTGCCTGTATTGCTGGCAGCCTGTGCTTTGGTAAATACTGTATTGGCTGGTGCTGGTCCCTGAATTGTAAAATCATACACAGGGGCTCCTGAAACAGACCCGCTCATTACTACCTGGATCTGGGTTTTAGAGGTGCCGTCATTACAAATTGTGGTAGGACTTCCCGTTTTATTGGAAATTGTACCAACTACAGGGCAATCGCAGTTGATTGTGCCTGTTGGTCCAGCAATATTGGTATTGGCCGTACAACTTGTTACATCACTAACTTTATTAGTATAAGACGTGCTTCCAATAGCTGAAAAAGTTTCAGTATAGGTTGGTGTTGCAAAGGTGCCAGATATTGGAGTGGCGGTGAAGGTATAGGCTGGTTTACCACCTGTTACATCAAATTTAACCGTTGCTTGCTTTGATGCAAAATCACACACTGCAGAAGTATTTGTAATAACTAAGTCAGGATGGCGTGCAACGGAGGCTGTAGCAGTGGCAAAAGTGGTATTGGAGCAGTTGTTTGCATCTGTCACTTTGGTAAGTGTATAGTTGCCAGTTTCATTGGCCGGTACCGGTATACTTCCAGTCGTAGTCGTCTTACCTGATCCACCCGGTGAATCATATATTACCGTAAATGGACTGGCCCCTGTTAAGGTTATAGCAAGACTTTTAGTGCCATCTTCTTTACATATAGTTAATCCTGATCCAAGAGTAGCTGTCGGAAGCGGGTTAACTGATATTGATGCAGTACCATATTTATATTTTGTCGCACACGATGCCGGAGCCGGACCAGTTGCCTTAATATAATATGTACCAGAAGCATTCACAGTAGAACTAATAGATGCTGCTGTAGTATCTTTATAGTATGACAATACAGAAGTAGGGGGATTAAGACCAGATACTTTAGTAGAAAGATCTACTGAAGTTCCCTGGCATACAGGAGAAATTGCAGCAACTGAAAAAGTAGGAACAGGATCAATTGTTACTACTACAGGTTTCTCATCAGAACAAAGACCATTGACGGCTTTAATATAATATGTTCCACCAATTGAAATAATTTTTGCATTGGCAAGAGTTATGGCATTCCCAGAAGTTGCTGGAGTACCAGAATGATATGTAATCGTTGCATTAGTAGCATTTGCATCTGTCCATACAGTATTTTTTGTAATATCAATAGTATTAGGTGCACAAACTGCTGTTGGATTGGTTACAGTTAAGTTTGGCTTCTTGTTAATAATTACATGAATTGAATCTTGCTTATAACAACTTGAATTTGGAGTGCCGTTATAATCCTCTACTCTAAGGTAATATATACCACTATCTGCAATTGTAGTTATAGAAGGAACTCCCGTAGCTGCTGATCCACTAGTTTTAGTGCCTGAATTAGTGTATGAAGGTGTAGAACCTTTTTTATACCAGGAATAAAAATAATTATTGGTGTTTGTTCCTGGACCTGCGGTATACGCTCCAGATAAAGTTGGATAAGTTCCATTGGAACATAGTGTAGTAGTTTTTGGCCCACTTGTAGTTGGTGTACTAGAGGAAATAATTACCCCATTATTAGGAGCATTACCTGGTGCGTTACAAGGACACTGTTGTTTCAAAGTAACTGGAACCCTATCACAAAATTTCTGCGCAGTTGAAAATTTTACATCAAAGAAATGCCCTCCTCCTATATTTCCTCCGGTCTGGTTATTGGAGAAATTCTGACTCATTCCTGTGAATGCTACAATAGTACCATTTACGTCATCAACTTTAGGAACTGTTTGCGCACAATTGGCACGACCCAATTTCAAGGCACCTCCTCCTGTATTTACTCCTGTTAGTGTGTTAGGATCTGGGGAAAGGAAAAATACCTGTCCATTTGCAACAGCAGGAAGTGTTATATTCAATGGAATTGTAACATCCTGGGCAACTGTTTGTGGGTCAGCGGCAGTTCTGGTACGGGTGTATGTATAAGAAAAAGAACCAAGTACTGATGCCTGATCAGCAACTGGCCCTCCACCTGTTGACTTGCTACCATAAACCTTAAAATTGATGGTACCTGTATAAGAATTCCCTACATTATATATTTCATTTTCGATCCTTATTTTAACTTCTGTAAGCTTAATAGGTTCAAAAGAAGTAAATTGGGATTGATTGTTAGGATTGTTAGTACCTGCATTTAAAAAATCCATTGTTGTGAAAGGATCACATGCATCTGTTTTTTTAAATACTGTTCCGCTCGCATATCCGGTTTCTTCTACATAAACTATTTTATCACCGGAACCATTGGGCGTAATTCCTGATACATCTATTGGTGTTGTGCCACTTCCTGTACTGAATCCTAAACTTGTTGTGCTTCCATTTGTAGGGTACCAATCGTACCTGGCTTTAGTGGTTGCCGTAGAATTTACATTTACAGTTGCAGTATTGCCACAATATGTAAGGGCAGGGACAGTATAGGTTTGTGGATAACCTACAATGCTCATGGTATCAACAGCCTGTGGATATGGTTTACATTCTCCATTAGTTCCAATATAATCAACAGTTACCTTGTATAATCCTAAACCGGTAGCCGTAAATTTTTGACCAGTAGTAGCGTTAAAAGTAGCTCCCTGTTGCACCAGATTTGCCATTGTTGTTCCTTTATACCATTTAACTTGGTACCTGGAGGCAATTGTAGGATCGGTAATACTAAAACTATTAGTTAAAAGCTGTGACGTAAATTTAGAGGCACAAACTGTAAGTTTAGTTGGTTTAATTGTAGCATCTGGAGCCGGGTCTTTAAATGCACAACCGCTTGGAGGACTGATAGGGACTGCCTTGTTCTGAGTGGCTGTACCTCCAATACCCAATTGTCCCTGGCCATTATAGCCCCAGGTATAATATTTGTTATCTGAAGTTACATAAAACCCCCATGTATCACCCCTATTTATAAGAATAACATTATTGTCCGGGACGCCAGTTAATGCATTAACAATAAATTGCGGTACTACATAATTTGAAGCTGCGCCGCCATTACCAAGGACCCCACCAGGGTTTCCGCCGTTATTTCCCCAAGCCATTGGGATACCACCTTGCGTAACAGCCATGGCATAACCCTGCCCACCCCCAATAAAAGACGCTACAAGATATTCTGTTCCCCCAATGTTTACGGCGTCAGCCGTTCCTGCAGCCTGCCCAGCTAATACCCTTCTTGGATCACTGTGTGTAGTGGTAAAAAGTGCAGTACCAGTACATCCTCCCCATCCACCATTTCCCCAGGCCCAAATAGTGCCATCCTGATCCAGGGCCATACCAAATACATCACCTGCACTTAACTGTACTATAGTATTGAGAGGGGACCCATCTTTCATGGTTACCGGATATGCAACTGAACTTTGTATAGTGGCCGTATTAGCCGGATTTGGACCGGTTGTAGCCGCTCTTCCCAATGAACCATTTAAGCCCGCACCCCAGGAATAAACTGTCCCAACCCCATCACCATCAGGGTCAACCAAAGCATAAGCACAGTTATCTCCTGCAAATACTTTTGTTACACCAGCTAACGGACTATTTGTTGAACCATCTTTTACAAATACCGGCGAAGTTTTATTTGTAGTAGTTCCATCACCGAGTTGTCCTGATGCATCGGTAGATGCATTAGTATTACCTCCCCATGATAACAACCTGCCATCAGTAAGAATGGCAAAACTATTCACGTTACCTGCGTATACTGTTTTAACTCCGGTTAAATTCCCGGAACCATCATCAAATGCTGTACTTGTAACGATCCCTGCTTTCACTTTTGTCGGTGTAGTAACACCAGCGCTTGTAGATCCAGTACCTATCTGGCCATTATCATTTACACCCCATGCCCAAACTGAAGAATTACAATCTAAAGCAACAAAGTGTGCACCCGAACCAGAGTTAACTTGTTTAATAGAAGGGTTTCCACTTGGAAATATTACTTCTGTGGGTGTATCAAGATAAGGAGCACCGCTACCAGTACCTAATATTCCGGTAACGGCATTAGGGCCGGTAATCTGGTTCCCTCCCCACACAAAAACCCTTCGGTTTCCGCACACCAGACTCGAAACAATATTTCCTCCTGAAATTGTTAACTCATCCTGGGAAAAAACAGATTGAAATGATGTAATGGAAATTAAAACTGTAAAGGCGATTCTCGCGATTCTTTTCATTGTAAGATTTATATCAGAAGTCGAAACTATATACTATGGATTCACGTATAGTAACATGCAAAAGTATAATTTTTTTAAAGAATATTATTATAAGACTGTATTAATAAGTTTATAATAAAAAATGTCTCCCGTAGATTTATAAAAAACCAGATTTTAAAGAATTAAATAGCCGGATACTGCCTGTTTTCAACCGAAAGGCCTCAAAAGATCAAAATCTTTTAAGGCCACACTTAAATTGTTAAACTTAATTGTTTATTAATTATGTGATTTTACAGGTCCAACTTCGTTTATATCCACCAGTCTCAGAATATTTTTCCGGATTCTTTCAGCACTTTCAGCTGTATCCTCAAATGCAACTTCACATTCAGAAGTGTCTTCTGTAATCTTTTTATAATGTAACATATCAACCATCATTCCTCTTTTTCTGAAGGAAAGCATG